>JASBRM010000372.1 GCA_030149405.1 Neptuniibacter sp.
GTGCCTATAACAGTATCCGGTCAGCAGATGCGAGTTGGGATGATTACCGCTTTGAAAACCTCGACTGGGATTCTGTCACTAACCTCAAAACCATAGAAAACATCACAGATAAAGGCTCTGTTAAGCTGCAACGGGCTAAAACAGGTGTTGATATCACAGAAATCAAAACGGATTATCAGTTCCAGTTAAAAGTGGATAAACAACGATTAAGCTTGGACAACTTAACGGCTGAGACACTGCAAGGAAAAGTAGCGGTTGAACCAGTGAGCTTTAATCCGGTTAACCCCGAGTTTGAAACTTCAGTCACCGTTGAACAGATTGATCTGGGGGAAGTATTAAGTCTGGAACAACAGGAAGGATTAACCGGCGAAGGTAAGTTATCTGGCAGTTTCCCGGTAGCCTTCAAGGATGGAGAGCTGACCATCGAGGACGGTGGTTTGTTCAGCTTAGATCCGGGTGGAAAAATTCTGTTTGCGCCAAACCCTGCTGTGCTGGCTTATGCGGCAACAAACGTGGGGCTTAAAATGGCACTGGAAGCTCTGGAAAACTTCCACTTTGATACGCTGGATATCAAACTAAATTACAGTAAAGACGGTACCGCGCATCTGAATACGCGGCTGAAAGGAAACAATCCGGACTGGAATAATGGCCACCCGGTAGATTTCACAATCAATATTGAAGAGAACATCCCTAAATTATTGCAAGCTCTTCAATTTACTGAAAAATTGACTAAAACAATTGAGAAGCGTTACCGTTAGAAAAAGTCGGTGACCACAGATAAAGAACAGAGGAACAACCATGAAACCGAATTACCTTCTGCAAACCAGTGTGCTGCTTATTGCACTGGCAGGAATAAGCGGTTGTTCACCGCGTGTGGAGGTTGCTGTTCCCAGTGAACCTATTACCATCAACCTCAATGTAAAAATCGAACATGAAATACTGGTCAAAGTCGATAAAGAGATTGATGAACTCCTGTCTGAAAACAGCGATATCTTTTAAAGGGAGGTTGATATGATGAAATTACCACTACGCAAACTGCTTACACTGATTACTCTTACCTTCTCCCTGATTGCTGCACCCGCCTGGGCGATTTCCAAAGACGAAGCCAAAGCCAAAGGCCTGATCGGTGAACAAAGTAACGGCTACCTGGGGATTGTTACCTCGTCTCCAAAAGCTGATCTGAAAACACTGGTTAAAAGCATCAACGATAAACGTAAGGCAGCTTATATCAAAAGTGCCAAGAAAGCCGGCGTTGAACGTAATGTCTTTGAAGCACGAATGGGACAACGCCTTCAGGATAAAACCCCTGCCGGGCAATATATCAAGCTTCCGAATGGTAAGTGGAAGAAGAAGTAGTAGTTAAACCATCAGTCACTTTAAGACGAGAGCATTATGGCCAATAAAGACTCACTCTACAGACGCCTTAATGCTCTTGGTTTTCTATGCGGTCTGATTTTTCTGGCTTACCTGATTGTTTGTCTGCAAACTCCTGTTTCAGGATACGCTACCCCCTTCTCGTCCCTAACCAGAATTATCCTGCTTGCCAGCACTTTTCTGTTTTTTCTCCCTTTGCTGCATAACCCGGGCACAGGCGGCCAGCGATTCTATAGCTTTATCAATGTTGCGTTACTTCTCTCCGGCCTTGTTGCTACAGCAAGGCATATCTGGATCCAGTCCAAACCCGAGTTGATAAGCGCTGAGCTTATTTCACTGTGCGAAAAACCATTTGAAAAGCTAATGGCAGAACAACCCGCTATTACGGAAAAGATACAGCTTCTGTTTCAGTTATCCGGTAACTGTATGGCAGAAAAACTTGGACCTGTGCCCATCAGTTTTCCTGTGCAGGCCCTTTTGTGTTTCCTGCTGTTATTTCTTCTGTGTTGGAAAATTATGGTCCATAAGCCACGTTCACAAGGGATGTTCCTGTGAGTATTTCGGTAAAAACTTCAGTAAACATCCCGATCTTGTTTTCAGCGATTGTAGCCGTTGGCAGTCATACTGCGCATGCCGAAGATGCCCCCTGGACTCTGAACCTCTACTTTGAAAACGATCTGTTTTCAGAAACGGACCAGAACTACACCAACGGCGTCCGCGCATCCTGGGTTTCACCCAACGTTGAGAGCTATCTTGAAGATGAACGTTTGCCCGAATGGACTCGTGATCTTAACCAGTACCTGCCTCTGTTCGACCCGAGTGATATGGAAGACAGTAATGTTCAACGAAACCTTGTACTGAGTCTGGGGCAACAGATTTATACCCCTACTGACGTGGATCGCTACACGGTCGATCCCAATGACCGCCCGTATGCCGGATGGCTTTACGGCAGCATTGCCTATCACAGCCGAACCAAGAATAAGATGAACACCGCCGAACTGAGCCTCGGTATTGTGGGTCCTTGGGCATTGGGCGAACAAGCGCAGGATTCTATTCACGGCTTGCGCGGGTTCAAAAAATTCAACGGCTGGGACAACCAGCTTAAAAACGAACCCGGTTTTCAACTGGTTTATGAGCACAAAAACCGCGTTAGCAAAGGTTACATCACTCCTCTGCTGGAATACGATACTATCCTTCACGGCGGATTGAGTCTGGGTAACGTCGCCACCTACGCCAACGGTGGCGCAGAGTTCCGTTTTGGTTGGAACCTTCCCGAAGACTTTGGCACCTCCGCACTACGCAGTGGCGGTGACAACAGCGCACCCGGCTTAGGTGATGGCCGCTATCAACGCGGCAGCAGAAACCACAATCTGGGGGTACATGCCTTTATCTCAATGGATGGACGCTGGGTATTGCAGGATATCTTCCTCGATGGCAATACATTCCGCGATAGCCACTCAATCGATAAAGAAAACCTGGTAGGCGAAACGGCATTTGGTGTTGCTGCTTTATATCACGGCTGGAAGATGTCCTTTGCCAGAGTCCATCGCAGCCGCGAATTTAAAGGTCAGGATAAAGGCCACTCATTTGGTTCTTTCAGCCTGAGCTACTCCTATAGTCTCTAGCAAATTAATTACTACAACTTATGAATACAGAAGCAGACCAACTGGGTTTTGAAATTGCGGGGGCTCAAGCCTCTAACTCAGATGTAAATACCGATACTCTCGCAGCTAAACGTTTAGCGGATAAAGCTGAAGAAGTTGCCCTGCTCTACAAAGGCTTAGAAATTTACGTCCGCAAGATCGAACTAGCCCCAGAGGGATTTTTAATAGGGCAGATTGCTGATTTCTCTAACGTGTGCTCTACCCAATACGAGGGTCTGAGATTGGGGCAGTCCCTTTCTTTCAAGCACCAGCATGTTCAGCACATATCCAGGCTTGCTGAAAAATCCTGAACAGAGACAGGCAATGCGGAAATGAGGAAACGCTTTTCCACAGAGTCTTTTATAAGGATCGGAGATTTCACTCGCTAATATTCTGCAACTTCCTAAATTTCCTACTAATATTGATTTATCTCTATCTTTTGTTGGATTGTTTATTGTCTAGTTGCTTTTTGCTGCAACGCAATACATATTACAGAGACAGGGAAAGCCGTGCTTTTATGTACGGAGTTAGTATCACCTTGCGCATGTTTTTTTAATTGGAAGAAATTAACGGTGCAGTCTGAAATTCTTACAGTTTCAAGTCGTTCTCCTGAACCCGTTCTTTTTATCTTCTGAAAAGACCGAATGCCCAGTTTTGTCCAGGGAAAGTATGACTATCGAACTTCGAGCCAGAGTGAGTGCGTTAAAAAGTCAGATCGAGAAGCGCGAATATGCTGCTCGCGAAACCGCACACCGTATTGCCAAGGCTCAGGCAACCTATAAAGGTGTTACTCAAAAGCCGGTCATGACAAAACCCAAAACGCAGGTGACTGCTGTGGAAGATAGTCAGACTCAAATTCAGGTGATTGAAGCCACAGAAAGGCAAACCCACATCATTGAAGAAGTCACTGTGATTGCCAAGCTGGCGGAAGAGCGGGCTTTTAAAGCAGAAAAAAAAGCATTAGTTGCACAACGTGAAGCAATGTTCGCCAATGTGATCGCCCTGATTACAATGACGGTCTCAGTGGCAATATTTATCAATATCAGCCTTTAACCTTACTTCTCCATTTCTATTTCCCCCATCGGAAAACAAAAAAGCACCAGACCTGAGATCTGATGCTTTGGGGGAAAGATTGCCAGAGTAATTAATCTTTAGAAACGAGCGCTCACTCTAACCCAGATATTCTGACCCGGTTCTGCTACTTGTACCGGATCACTGTCCAGCACGTAGTCGCGGCTTTCGTGCAGGGTGTAAGCTTTATCGAACAGATTATCCACACCTGCAGCGACTACGAAACCAGATTGAGCCGCGTATTCACCATGCAGATTAACAATGCCATATCCCGGAGTCTGACGAACATCCTGACCGCCACAGTTAGCATCTGAGCTCAGGCACACGTCATTCTGTTCTGCGACCAGTTTCCACTCGGCACCGACTTTCCACTGTTGCTTCTGGTAATCCAGAGAAGTGGTCAGTTCCAGAGGGGCAATGCGGGACAGATGCGTGTCATCGTCTTTGTTTTTACCCTTAATCCAGGCGAGAGAACTGCCCAGTGTCAGATTGCTGCTGAAGGCATAACTCACTTCCGCTTCAATGCCGTAAAGTTCAGCATCCACATTCTTATACAGATCCGCAGATCCATTGTTAAAACGCAGAATGTAATCATCCACACGGTTGTACCAGCCGGTCAGAGACCATTGCAGCTGTTCATCAGCTTTCGCCAGTACCGCTTCAATCTGGTGGTGTTTCTCCGGATCTATTTGTGGATTTCCGATCCAGTCCTGACCCATCATTGGGTTCTTTGCGATATAACGTTCTGTTGCATCGGCCGTTCTTACGCTACGGGACACTGTGGTTTCAACCGTGTACTGGTCGTTAAGACGATGAGTCCAGCTGGCAAAACCACCTACGTTATCTTCAGTGCTGTCTGTTTCAGTAACACCGTAATAGGTTGTGTACTGAGACAATGGCGTATGAGCACCCATGCCCATACCAAAAGTCTCACCCGCTCGAGAAGCGCTTGCTTCAACCCGGTCGTAACGCAGACCCGCGCTTACAACATCATCTTTACCAACCGACTTTTCGCCTTCAACGAAGAAGCCATGCTGATCAATCTCAACACCAGGCCACTGGCTGAAGGCACTCATACCACTGGAAATCATAAATGCCACGGCATCACGGTTGTTTTTCTGCAGGTCCGCACCAAAAGTCCAGTCAATATCAGCAGCATGTGCATCCATAACAATACGCATGCCATCAGTATCCGAGCTGGATGGTGAGGTCATCATCATGTTTTCCATCAGGTGGATAACATCTGACTGATACGCTTCTACCTTCAACTGAAGTAATGCTCCTTGAGTGAACTGATGCTCCAGTTTGATACGGGTGTTTTCAGCATCGGCATAGGGGCTGTCCATGCTTGCGCCCGGGAAAAGGACATCTTCCTCATCGGCTTTTTCAAAGCTGGCTTGTAATGTTGTGTTATCACTCAGACGGATGCCCGCAAGCAGAGCATTCGACTGGCTGTCGTACTTGGAACTTACTTCGTTGCCATCGCCGTCGTCGTAGTTTTCAGATTCACCTTCATGGGCAATAAAGCGTATGTAACCGTCATCGTTACCGGTAACCAGATCCAGACCCAGCTCCCATTGTTCGCCATTACCACGATAGCTACCCGCTAGGTCAGCGTTATAGCCTTTGTTATCAATCATTGGCCAGTCACGTTCAAACAGAACCGTACCACCTGAACCACCGCCTCCATAAACCACCGTGCGGTTGCCTTTGATCACGGTGACACGGTCATAGCTGTCTACAGAGGTATAGGCCGTTGGGGGGTCCATGCGGTTAGGACACCCACCGTGAATATAGCCACCGTCCAGAAGAATGTTCAGTTGAGTTTCTTTCTGGCCGCGGATCACCGGGTCCAGCGCACGGCCCCCCATACGAATGGCAGAAACACCGGTCAGGCTTTGCAACAACTCACCACCATCTGAAACCGGTGAGGCTTTTACACCAGAAGTGGTTTCCCGAATGGCTGTTTCTAACTGGGGCAAGCCCTGGTTAATTTCGATAACCATGTGCTGATCATCATCGTGTCCGGCGAGTGCCAATTGAGATTGAGCCGCTGCGATAGCGAGGGCAAGGAGAGATTTCTTCACGGTGTTCCCTTACATTAGCAAATCAAAATATGGCGCTATTGTAAGGATTAGGGGGTGTTTCGGGGATGTGACACAGTGTCGCGCGACCGTTTGTCACACCCCTTTTTATCTATTTAAACGGAGTAAAAAAGGCTGAGTTTGTTCAAAGCTGGGACGAGCTTTCATACGTGCAAACCAACTTTTAAGGTTCGGGAACTCTACGGGAATTTCTACACCATAAGCTTCTGCCAGAGCAAAGCGTGCTGTGATAGCTGCTTCTGGAAACGAATAACAGGATGTAAAGTAATCCTGATTATCCAGTTCTATCTCCAGAAATGGCAGTGCCTGATAGAACCTCTCGATGCCCTTGTTGATGCGATCCATATCCCATTTATCTTCTGGCTTATCCCTTTTCTCGAATATGACTTCGCGTAAACCCACACCGATTTTTGAATCGCTGTATTTGTGCAGCAAGCGAGCCGTGTTGCGTTCTTCCCTTTTTGCAGGGAGCAAAGTGCCGGACAGATCTGCCAGGTATTCCATAATCACATCCGATTCGTAGATAACCCCTTCATCTGTTACCAAAACTGGTACCGTGGTGTTCGGGGTTAAAGGTCGCCAAATCGCTTCCTGACCGGGCGCTAGGTAATTAATAACCTCAACATCCAGACCCAACTCAGCAATGGCAAGACGCACCTTCCAGCAAAATGGGCATTCGGGTTTATCAAACAGAATCATGATGACGGTTCCTGAGCCGCAGTCAGTTGATCAAGCTCCTCCAGAACAAATTCGATACGATCCTGCCCCCAGAAGATCTGATCGCCAATCAGGAAAGTGGGTACCCCGATAACACCACGCTCATCCGCCTCAAGTACATTGGCTTCGAGTGTTTGCATATAGTCAGGGTTATCAAGTGCGGCCTGCATATCATCCCGATGCAGACCGGCTCGTTCACCAGCACTGAATAGAATCTCCTGTTCGCCGATGTTCTGCCCTTCTGCCCACTCTTTATCCATCACGGAAACGATGTACTCGCGTAACACTCCTTTCTCCTCAGCCAGCAGTGATAAAACCGCAGCCTTTGTAGTTTCCGTCTCCATCGGAGGAGGATTAAGAGGAATCTGTAACCGGCGTGCAAAGCGCGCGACATCCTGCCTTGCCAGAGGCACTTTTTTCTTAGCACGATCAGGAGAAGAACGCAGGTTCCAGCCACCCACCGGTTTCCAGATGAGGTTTACATTGTAATCATCCACCACCGGCCATAAGGTTTTACTGGCCAGATAGCAGTATGGACTACGGAAATTGAAGTAGAGTATTACGTCGATTGGCTGGCTCATGGATAACTCCTTTCACAAAGCATAATTCCATTTTAGATTTTCCCCACCATTCATAAATAGCCATCAATTCAAACCACTTATGATTATTTTTCACAAATAAAAAAGCATATATATGAGATATAGGGATCATTCATGAGCAAAATAGGAACCATAAGTTTCCTATAATAAACTTTTTCCAATTTGCTATCTTAAATTGGGCAAAAAACAGGTATCATTGCGGCAATTTTGAGCAACCTTACTCAACCAAGTTTACAGGTACCCTTAAGATGCCGGCACAGAATCAGGCTCCTCTTTCAGCACTGGAGCAAAAAGACGCATTCATCGCACGCCATATTGGCCCTTCAACAGAAGAACAGCAGGCTATGCTTGCTGAGCTGGGCGCTGCGGATCTGGACCAACTGATCCAGCAAACTGTTCCAGAAGCTATCCTGCTGAAATCACCCGTTGATCTTCCTGATAGCCGCACTGAAGCCGAAGTGTTGTCTTATCTGAAATCTGTCGCTCAGAAAAACAAAATCAACACATCGATGATTGGTATGGGTTACACCGATACCATCGTGCCAAACGTTATTCTGCGTAACGTGCTGGAAAATCCGGGTTGGTATACTGCTTATACTCCATACCAGCCAGAAGTATCTCAGGGCCGCCTTGAAGCGATTCTGAACTTCCAGACTATGGTTCTGGACCTGACCGGGCTGGACCTGGCAAATGGTTCCTTGCTGGATGAAGCAACGGCAGCTTCTGAGGCAATGACGCTGTGTAAGCGCATGTCGAAAGCTAAGAAAGCTAACGTTTTCCTGGTGGATGAGAATGTGCACCCGCAGAACATCAGCGTAATAGAAACCCGCGCAGAACCT
>JASBRM010000379.1 GCA_030149405.1 Neptuniibacter sp.
GGCTATATTACATGGATTTTTTGTAAGGCAAAGACAAAAAAAGCGGCAAAAGCCGCTTTTTTGAAAAGTAGAAAGATCTGCTTAGCTAAGCTTCTCTTTAATACGTGCAGACTTACCAGAACGCTCACGCATGTAGTACAGCTTAGCCTGGCGCACGTCACCGCGGCGCTTAACTTCAATGCTATCTACAGTTGTGCTGAAAGTCTGGAAAGTACGTTCAACGCCCACACCGTGGGAGATTTTACGTACAGTGAAAGCAGAGTTCAGGCCGCGGTTACGCTTGCCCAGTACTACGCCTTCAAACGCCTGCAGACGTGTACGCTTACCTTCAACTACTTTTACCTGAACTACAACAGTATCACCTGGTGCAAATTCTGGTACTTCTTTATTCATCTGTTCAGCTTCTAGCTGCTGAATAATTAGGTTCTTGCCGCTCATCGGTCACTCCTAAACATTCAACCTTCGGACCCTTGGGTCTCCCGGATAAAATCAGTTAACAATGCCTTCTGCTCAGCGTCCAACTCAAGAGATTCAAGCAAGTCAGGCCGGCGTTGCCAGGTTCTTCCTAACTGCTGTTTCAGACGCCAACGTCTGATCTCTTTGTGGTTGCCGCTCAGCAACACATCAGGTACTTGCATATCATCGAGCTGTTCCGGCCGGGTAAAGTGCGGACAATCCAGCAAGCCATCGTGAAATGAATCTTCAGTAGCTGAATCCTGATGCCCCAGTACTCCAGGAACCAGACGGGAAACTGCATCAATCATGGTCATGGCCGGTAGTTCACCGCCACTGAGGACGAAATCCCCAAGCGACCACTCTTCATCAATTTCCGTTTCAATCAGGCGCTCATCAATACCTTCATAGCGCCCTGCTACTAAAATCAGCTTCTCACGTGAAGCCAGTTCCTGCACTCCCGCATGATCCAGGCGGCGTCCCTGTGGTGAAAGGTAGATCACTTTGACCTCTCCTCCCGCAGCATCTTTAGCTGCTTGGATGGCATCCCGTAGTGGCTGAACTTTCATCAGCATACCAGGACCACCCCCATAGGGCCGGTCATCTACAGTTTTATGCTTATCGTGTGCAAAGTCTCTAGGACTCCAGCACTCCATCTGTATCAAACCGTTTTTGACTGCTCTGCCTGTAACGCCGTAGCAACGAATTGCTTCAAACATCTCAGGAAAGAGTGTCACCACACCGAACCACATGGTTCAGAACTCGGGGTCCCAATCGACCCGCATAGTACCTGTTTCCAGGTCAATTTCTTTAATCACCTGATCTGGTAGATAAGGCAGTAAACGCTCTTTTTGATCGATACTGTCTTTGTTACCTTTTACCACCAGCACATCATTTGAACCGGTTTCCATCAGGTGGCTTACCTTGCCTAACAACTGGTCAGACTCGGTATAAACTAATAGGTTTTGTAACTGGCTCCAGTAGTACTCACCTTCCTTCAATTCGGGAAGAAGACTGCTGTCGGCTAAGATCTCGTACCCGCAATAAGTTTGCGCAACATTTCGATCATCAACACCCTCCAGTTTTGCAATCAGGCCCTTACCATGTTTTTTGCTCGCCGACACCTTAACTTCTTTTAAGGTACCGCCAACTTTCAGTTGCCATGGCTGGTAGTTAAAGATGTTTTCCATTGGATCTGTGAATGAGTAAATTTTTACCCAGCCTTTAATCCCATAGACTGCAGTAATTTTGCCGAGAACCATGTTCTCTTTCTGCGGATTACTGCTCATCCTATATCCTGATCAAAACCTACCAAAAATTACTTAGCTGCTTTAGCTTCTTTTACCAGCTTAGCAACGCGATCAGACAGCTGTGCGCCTTTGCTCTGCCAGTACTCTACACGGTCAAGATCGATACGAAGACCTTCTTCCTGACCACGTGCAGTAGGGTTAAAGAAACCCACACGCTCAATAAAACGGCTATCACGCGCATTACGCGAGTCCGCTACTGAGATGTGATAGAAAGGACGCTTCTTAGCGCCACCACGAGACAAACGAATTATTACCATGCGTTAGACCCTTTTATTGAGTGGGTTTTAATATCGCCCACTGTTTGATTCCCCAATCAGCTTTTTACAGGCAGACTGGACCATTAAAAAATCAGGGCGGCAATTCTACGCGAATTTACCGCCCTGATAAAGTCTTTTTGCTTATTTAGCCTCTCGCCGGAAACCCTAGCCAGTATCAATGTTTCAGGGCAAGGCAAAAATCTGTGAATAAGCGCAGCCTACTTATGTGTAGATGAGCATTTTGAACAGATTTTTAACGCCGAACTGGAGCATTGAGGCCGCTAGGATCACATGCGTGGGAAGCCGCCTGGACCACCCATTCCGCCTGGGCCACCGCCCATACCTGGTGGCAGCATACCTTTCATACCGCGCATCATCTTCGCCATGCCGCCTTTGCCGCTGAATTTCTTCATCATTTTCGACATCTGCTTATGTTGCTTGAGCAGGCGGTTAACGTCCTGAATCTGTGTACCAGAACCTTTGGCAATACGCTTTTTACGAGAACCCGAAATAATCTCAGGCTTGCGGCGTTCTTCCGGGGTCATGGAGTTGATGATCACTTCCATCTGCTGCATGCCTTTTTCGGCACCGGCAGTGTCGGCAGTCTGTGCCAACTGCCCCATACCAGGCAGCTTGTCCAGCATGCCCATCATGCCGCCCATGTTATTCATCTGCTGAATCTGTTCCCGGAAGTCTTCCAGATCAAAGCCTTTACCTTTTTTGATCTTCTTAGCGAACTTTTCAGCTTTCGCTTTATCGATCTTCTGTTCAGCTTCTTCGATCAGGGAGAGAACATCACCCATACCCAAGATACGCGAAGCCACACGATCCGGATGGAACGGCTCCAGAGCATCGGTTTTCTCACCTACACCCAGGAATTTAATCGGCTTGCCGGTGATATGACGAACAGAAAGCGCCGCACCACCACGAGCATCACCATCTGTTTTGGTCAGAATCACACCCGAAAGCGGCAGAACTTCGTTAAACGCGCGAGCAGTGTTAGCAGCATCCTGACCCGTCATCGCATCGACAACAAATAGAGTTTCTACCGGATTAACTGCTGCATGCAGGCGTTTAATTTCGCCCATCATATCTTCATCTACGTGAAGACGACCCGCAGTATCCACCAAAAGCACATCATGATGCTGGATACGCGCGTGCTGAATAGCGGCATTGGCAATATCTACAGGGTCCTGATCAGCAGTTGATGGGAAGAAATCCACTTCCACCTCACCTGCAAGAGTTTCCAGCTGTTTAATCGCCGCTGGACGATAAACATCCGCCGAAACGACCAGAACTTTCTTTTTCTCACGTTCACGCAGGTGTTTACCCAGTTTTGCTACAGATGTGGTTTTACCTGCACCCTGCAAACCCGCCATTAACACAACCGCTGGAGGAGTGGTCGCCAGGTTCAGCTGTTCATTAGCTTCACCCATCACTTTGACCATCTCTTCATTGACGATCTTTACGAACACCTGGCCCGGAGTAAGACTCTTGGTTACTTCTGTCCCAACAGCACGCTCTTTAACACTGTTTACAAACTCTTTTACAACCGGAAGCGCCACATCAGCTTCCAATAGAGCCATACGCACTTCACGCAACGTACCTTTGATATTGTCCTCAGTCAGTTTTGCCTGACCAGTAACGGACTTAAGGGTTTGCGTGAGTCGTTCTGTTAAATTCTCAAACATTTTTTGCCTCGACTTTCCTCTGGGCCTTCAGCACAGGTCGAATTAGAGAAAAGGATGTGATTAATTTATGACCGGGCATTATACAGGGTCAAAAAAGACATAGCAGCCCCCACTGCTTTTATCCTATGCCCAACTGTGACAAACTAGCCTTTCGTATTGATTCTTTTAGCCTTCCAGACAGGGAAATTCAGTTAGATCATGCTTGCCCTTTCCACTCTCATTGCCGTATCACTCTATTCAGTAGCGGGTTTTCTGCAGTGGCAAGTCATGCAGGGAGAGAGCAAACCGCCTCGCTCCAGGAATCAGCTCATTGGTCTTATCGCCTTTATCTCTCATTCTCTGTCGGTTTATCTGGTTCTGCACCAATCTTCAGGTATTAATCTTGAAGTTGTGAGTGTTGGCTCTCTGATTTCCTGGCTTGTAGCAGGATTGGTTCTTCTGAGCAGCCTGCGACAAAATATCGATAACCTCTTTATAGGGGTTTTCCCAATGGCTGCCGTAACCGCCCTTTTAGCCTGGGTCGCTGGCTCAGAAGTGGGAAAAATGTACGAAGGTGGATTGATCGCGCACATTCTGCTTTCAATTCTGGCTTACAGTATTTTCACAATTTCAGTTCTACAGGCGATACTGCTTTCAAGGCAGGAAGCTGCGCTTAAACAACATCATACCCGCGGTCTGATTGCGTCTCTGCCACCACTGCAGACCATGGAAAGATTGCTGTTTGAGATGATCTGGACCGGCCTTATTCTGTTATCCGCCTCTTTGGTATCCGGATTTATCTTCCTTGAAGATCTGTTCTCACAGCAATTAGTGCATAAGACCGTATTATCGATCCTTGCGTGGTTGTTCTACGCAACCCTGCTGTTTGGGCGCATGACCTTTGGCTGGAGAAGCCATACCGCCGTGCGCTGGACCATTGCCGGTTTTATCATCCTGGCACTAGGCTTCTTTGGGAGTAAAGCGGTTATCGAATGGCTGGTATAGCCGGATTATCTGTTGGTATATCTTGACAGCCACACACCCACATTTAAAAATACCTTTCCATTAATAAGATAGGCTTACAGTCTTGGAAGACGCGTCGATAAGTTTTCTTCTTGGGGTACTTTGCTTCCTCATTCTTTGCTCAGCTTTCTTCTCCAGCTCAGAAACCGGAATGATGTCACTCAACCGTTATAGGTTGAAACATCTGGTCAAGAAAAAGCACCGCGGTGCCCGTAAAGCCAGCAAACTTCTGGAACGTCCGGATCGCCTGATTGGCGTTATTCTCATTGGTAACAACTTTGTAAATATTCTGGCCTCCGCAATTGCGACGGTTATTGCCGTGCGTTTATGGGGCGATGCAGGTATTGCCATTGCAACGGCTGCGCTGACGGTTGTTATCCTGATCTTTGCAGAAGTATCGCCAAAGACTATGGCTGCACTTCATCCGGAAAAAATTGCGTTTCCAGCATCCTATCTTTTAGCCCCGCTGCTCAAGCTGATCTACCCATTGGTTTGGGTGATTAATGGCATCACCAATACATTCCTGCGCCTGTTCGGGGTCAACGTCACCGGTGATAACAGTCACCACCTCAGCACTGAAGAGCTGAGAACACTGGTCAACGAAGCCGGCGCCCTGTTACCACAAAACAATCAGGATATGTTGCTGGGTGTACTGGAGCTTTCTGAAGTTACAGTGAGCGACATCATGATTCCTCGGAATGAGGTTGTAGGAATTGACCTGGATGACGACATTGATGCCATCATCGAACATCTGAGCGAGACGGAGTACACCCGACTGCCTGTTTATCAAGGTGAGTTGAATAAGGTCGTCGGCATCCTGCATATGCGCAACCTTGCACAGGTTTTTCATCAGGGTAGTGTGACTAAGGCTGCTATTCTTCAGGTCATCAAAGAGCCTTACTTTATTCCTGAAAGCACGCCATTACAGACTCAGATTCTGCACTTCCAATCTCAGAACCGACGCATCGGGCTGGTTGTTGACGAGTATGGTGATGTTCAGGGCATTGTTACTCTTGAAGACATTCTCGAAGAAATTGTGGGCGAGCTCTCTTCAGGCAGCAGTGAAGAGGATCAGGACGTCTTCCTTCAGGAAGATGGTAGCTATTTTGTAGATGGCACAGCTTATATTCGAGATGTGAATAAATCTCTTGAATGGGAACTGCCGACGGACGGCCCTAAAACAGTTAACGGTCTGATTACTGAAACCCTGGAATCGATACCCGATTCTAATGTTTGTCTACAGATTGAGAACTACCAGATAGAAACATTGCAGATCAGCGATAATGTAATCAAAACAGCACGGATTACCGCTTTAGCCAAGCAACAGGAAGAAGAATAAAAAAGGGCTCCAAAGCCCTTTTTTACTGCTTTAACTTGTCTTCCACACTCTGAATTTTATCATCCATTGTCTGCTCACGGTCTGTTCGGGTACCTAACCTCAGAGACGTGGTGATGCGGGGCGCC
>JASBRM010000003.1 GCA_030149405.1 Neptuniibacter sp.
CAATGGTTTCGTCTGGTCTGTGGAAATCTTCATGCATACGATGCTTTGAGCGCTTGGTGGAAGGGTGGTTTTCCTCACCTATGCAAATTCTGGCCATGGCGGCCACAGCTTCAGTCGGGTAATCTCCTGCTGCTGTTTCTGCCGACAACATTACGGCGTCTGTGCAATCCAGAACCGCGTTTGCTACATCGGAGACCTCAGCTCTGGTGGGCATAGGACTGTTTATCATGGATTCCATCATCTGGGTTGCGGTGATTACAACCGTATTCAGTGTACGTGCCCGTGAGATGATGTGCTTTTGGACGCCGACCAGCTCAGCATCGCCGATTTCAACAGCCAGGTCTCCTCGTGCCACCATTACTGCTTCTGAGGCTTCAATGATGCCGTCGAGAATTGCTGGGTCTGCAACAGTCTCTGCTCTTTCAATTTTGGCTACCAGTCCGGCTGTGGAGCTGGTGGCTTCAAGAAGAGAGCGAGCTTCGTGCATATCTTCTGCGTCTCTTGGGAAGGATACTGCCAGATAATCGACTCCGATCTCTGCGGCTACCTTGATATCCAACTTGTCTTTTTCGGTCAGCGCTTTGGCTGAAAGGCCACCGCCAAGGCGGTTGATACCTTTGTTATTGGATAGCCAGCCTCCAACTTTGACGACGGTATCCAGTTTGTCTGCGTGGGTTTCAGTTACCTGCAGAACAATTCGTCCATCGTCCAGTAGCAGTATGTCATCAACTTTGGCGTCCGTGATCAGTGCTTTGTAGTCAATGCCGACCTGGTGTTTGTCTCCAGCATCATTGGCCAGGGTGGAGTCCAGAATAAAGTTGTCACCAGTATCTAAATGGACTTTCTGATCTCTAAAGCGGGCTATTCTGATTTTAGGGCCTTGTAGGTCTCCAAGAATTGCAACAAAACGGCCGTGTTTTTTGGAAAGTTGGCGAACCAGTTTAGCTCTTTCCTGGTGATCCTTTGCTTCTCCGTGGGAGAAGTTGAGGCGCACAACGTCTGCTCCGGCAAGGATGAGTTTCTCTATCTGTTCTTCGCTGCTTGTGGCTGGCCCAAGAGTGGCAATGATTTTTGTGCGTCTCAACATCTTTTGGGACTCCTTAGGTAGGTGCATTCATCAATGCAAGGGTGTTATCCAGCATTCTGTTGGAGAAGCCCCACTCGTTGTCGTACCAGGACATTACTTTGACCAGGCGACCAGACACCTTGGTTTGTGAAGCGTCAAATACGGAAGAGAGTGGGTTGTGGTTAAAGTCACTTGATACAAGAGGTAGCTCGTTATAGCCCAATACAGGTGAATTGCCTGCGGCGCTCTCAAGAAGTTGATTAACCTCTGCGACGCTTGTTTCTTTCTCTGCAATAAAGCTCAGATCAACCAGTGAAACATTGATGGTTGGAACGCGTACCGCCATGCCGTCAAATTTGCCTGCCAGCTCTGGTAGGACTAGTCCTACGGCAGCTGCTGCACCGGTTTTTGTTGGAATCATAGACTGAGTTGCTGAGCGGGCGCGGTACAGGTCAGAGTGATACACGTCTGATAGGTTTTGATCATTGGTATAAGCGTGAATTGTTGTCATCAAGCCGCTTTCAATGCCGATGTTGTTCTGTAGAACTTGAGCTACAGGAGCCAGGCAGTTGGTTGTGCAGGATGCATTTGAGATCACTTCGTGGGATTGGCGGAGTTCCTGGTGGTTTACGCCAAACACTACGGTTGCATCAACGTCTTTACCTGGTGCGGAAATAATAACTTTTTGGGCGCCTGAGGTTAGGTGTTGTGCAGCTTTTTCACGGGTTGTGAATAGACCGGTGCATTCATAAACCACATCTACCTCAAGCTCTTTCCAGGGTAGTTCTGCTGGATTACGGATGGCACTAATTGAGATCTCATCACCTTCGACCAGAATGCTTTCATTGCTATGGCTGACTTCACCGGGAAATTGTCCGTGCACGGTGTCGTATTTGAATAAGTGGGCGTTTATGGCGGCATCGCCTAGATCGTTAATGGCAACTACCTGGATTTCTGAGCGGTAGTTATTTTCATAAAGTGCTCGTAGAACATTACGTCCAATACGTCCAAAACCGTTGATGGCGACACGAATAGGCATGAATTTGACCTCGGTATTTAATAATTTTATTTTTAATATTACATAAATTAAATCACATTGAGCTAAAAATAAAGTTAAATTTCCGTAATATTACTATCTTTCATCATGCGCAATTGTCTTGTGTTTATTATTTATGTCTTAAATTTTTATATCTGGTCAGTTAGGAAGGGTGTTGAGGCGCTTGGATAAATAGGCATCGTAATCTGGAATGGAGATTGTGTGTTCAGTGTCTATCAAGGGTGAACTGAGCATAAAGTCAGCAGTGGTTCGGTTGCAGGCTACAGCAACATTCCAGGCAGCAGCTACACGAAGAAGGGCTTTTACGTCTGGATCGTGTGGCATTGGTTCAAACGGATCCCAGAAAAAAACGATCATGTCTATTTTTTGCTCGGTTAGTAGAGCGCCTATTTGCTGATCCCCACCTAATGGGCCGCTGATAAGTTTGGTGATAGGGGTTTTGAGTTCCTGTTCCAGTAGGTGGCCTGTTGTGCCAGTTGCAAATAATTTGTGTTTTTTAATGATGTCGAAATTGTTCTGGCACCATGACAGCATCTCAAGCTTCATGTTGTCGTGCGCGATGAGTGCGATTCTTTTCTGTTTTGGAATTGTTATTAGCTTGGTTTCCATGCGTACTTCCTCCGAGTTGTAACTAAAGGTTTTTCAGTCCGGAGAGTGGGGGCTGTGCAGTGAAATGTTTCATTTACGTTTTTGTGATTGATCATCTCTGCACTCATATTCTGCGGTTAAAAGCGTGAGGAGTTTCTAATAACCAGATAGGTAGGAATCATTTCGCTTTCTGTATCTCTTCCTTCTATGAGGTCAAACAGTTTCTCGACGAGCTTTTGTCCCGCAATCTTACAATCCTGACTGATGGAACTAAGTGAAGGGGTCATATATTCCGATGAGGAAATATTATCGTAACCAACAATGCTCATTTCATCTGGTACTTTTATGTCGCGGCTTCTAAGTGCCTGTATAGTCCGATTGGCGAGCATATCGCTCGCAGCAAAAAGTCCATCTATGTTGGTTTTGTTTTTGGTAAGGCTTGAGATAGTTTTGAAACCACCGTCATGAGCATTTTCAGGGCAGTCAATCAGGGTCACTTTGGCTTCAGGGTCTTTATCGAGCGCGGTGTCTCTAAAACCTGCATAACGAAGCATGCTTTCAGGACAGCCGGTGTTGCCAAGAAAAGCCAAATGTTTTCTTCCGGTACTGATCAGATGTTCAGCTGTCAGTTTGCCACCAAGATAATTATCGGAGCCCACCGAAATATAATTCTGCTCTGGGATGGATGCGCCCCATACCACAAGGTTGCGATAATCGAGGGCTATTTCATTCAATATATCGTGATAGATGTTCTGACCAAGAACAATAACGCCATCAACACTTCTTGTTTCAACAAACTCTCTCAACCAGGAGGGATCGCGGTTTGAGTGTTTAGCAAAGAGCAATTCATGTCCTCGCTTTTCCAGTTCATCAGCTAATACCCCTAGCATTTCGAGAATAAAGGGGTTGGTCGCTGGTAGCTCTCCCTGTTCGGTGGAGGGCATAGGAACAAGGACACCGATAGTTAATGTTTCACGTTTTCGGAAGTTTCGTGCTCGGGCGTCCATTCGATAGCCGTGTTCTTTAGCTAATGCCTTTATTCGGTCGCGAGTCTCCTGTGTTACCAGTTCGCTGTCTGATAACGCACGTGACACAGTTGACTTGGATACGCCTGCAATGCGGGCAAGATCTGACATTTTCATAAATTTTTCCGAAACGGCTGCCGTCATTCAAAGGCGGCATTGTAAATTGCAATGACTCATTAAAGGAATGTTTATCGCTCTGAATTTAACTTCAGTCGAGTGTTTTATCCCTCTTTAGTATGAGCCTTTCTTGATATTACATTCAGGTATTGGTTTGTGCAACCGGTTGTATTTTTTATTTGCAATCGGTTGCATGTGGATGAAATCGGTTGTATATTGCAATGAAACCGGTTGCATTGGTTGTTGTGTTATCGGTCTTATGGCTGAGCTATCTCGATGGCCTGCCTTCTTAAAAATAATAATTTTAGACAGAAAAGGGGTGAGGGTTTCTTCTCTGCGTTAAGCGCAAATGAAGGGGGTCACACGCCGCCAAAAATTTGGAGATACATACAGATGACTCGGATTAATGGCTTTGGCATAAGTATTCTTGCTGCTGCAATATCAGCAGTGAATATGGGCTATGCTGTTGCAGCCGAAGGCCCGGCTGCTGATGAGGAAGTAATTGTGACTGGTGTTGCTCAGCCAACAACCAAGTTGAGTTCAACCAACTCTGTTACAGCGCTTCCGGCTAGTGATATTGAGAACTTTGCACCACGTTCTACCGCTGAGATTTTTAGGAATCTCCCTGGCGTACAGGCTGAGGCAACCGGTGGTGATGCAAACGCAAATATTAAAGTACGTGGTCTTCCTATCAGTGCGGGTGGTGCACGTTATCTTTCAATTCAAGAAGATAGTACACCGTCATTGTTGATTGGTGATATGGAGTTCGCAACTTCTGACAGTTTCTTGCGTTTTGATAACAATGTGCGCTCCGTTCAAGCAATTCGTGGTGGTGCGGGTTCTACCCAGGCACCTAACTCACCGGGCGGTATCATTAACTTTATTTCTAATGACGGTTCTGATGAAGGCGGTTCTGTCGCTTACACTACCGGTCTTGATTACGACTCTAATCGAGTTGATTTTGATTATGGTAAGCCTCTGGAAGATGGTTGGAAATACCATGTAGGTGGCTTTGTTCGTCACGGTGAAGGCCCTCGTGATGTTCCAGATGACATCGAAAAAGGCTATCAGATCAAAGCGAATGCAACCAAAGATCTTGAAAATGGTTTTGTAAGATTCCACTTTAAGCGCCTGGATGACAACGTGCCAACTTACCTCCCGGTTCCAGCTGTTGCAGATGGCAATGGTGGTTTCAAAGAGGTAGGCGTTCCTTTTGGTGATGGTTCTCTTTATCTTCAGGGTAATGATGTTCTTAATCGTGAAGGTGGCCGTGAATCAACCAGTCTGACAAATGGTTTCTCCTCTGAAGTAACAACACTGGGCTTTGAGGGTGAGCTGGATATCAACGATACAACGTCGTTTGGCTTCCTGCATAAAATGAATCAGATCTCAGGTCAGTTTGTTTCTCCTTTCCCTGCAGAAGTCTATACCGATGGTGACGGTGATACCGCAGCTCGAATTCACTACTTCAATACCAAGCTGGACAGCCTGGATAATATGTTTACAGATCTCAATATCAAAAAAGAGTTTGAGACTGTGTCTGTAAAAGCAGGTGTTTTCCGTGGTGTTCAGGATTACGACGCTCAGTGGGGCTGGAATACTTACTTTGTTAAATTGGACGGCGCTTTAACTCCTACAACAGGTCCGGCAGCTGAGCCAAGCTTTGTCGCGGGTCATTCACTATGGGGTGATTGCTGTTCGCGCACCTATGATATTGAAATAGAAAATATCGCTCCTTATATCTCTTTGACGGGCGATATTGGTGAAAATCTGACCTGGGATGCAAGTCTTCGTCGTGACTTCTGGAAAGTAGACGGTACTTATGCGTTCTCCGGTCCTGCCGATGCAGATGGTTATCTTACTTACGGTAATGCTAGCCCTGTTGACTATGATCTTTCGTACACATCTTGGTCTTTGGGTGCTAACTACGCACTGACTGAAAACTCTGCTCTGTTCGGTAGTATCTCCGAAGGTGGTAGTGCGACAGCTCCTTCCCGTATTACTGGTAGCTTGCTGGCTAACGGTGACCTGAATGCAGAAAAATCTGGCTACAGTACAGTTGAACAGATTGAGGTTGGTTATAAGTACCGCGGCGATAACGGTTCAATCTATGTGACCCTGTTTAATGCCGAGACTCAGGAAGCGGGTGGCTTTGAGGTAACTACTCAGACAGTTATCGAGAACTCATACGATTCCAAGGGTATTGAGGTTGAAGGTGAGTATGACTTCGGTAACGGCTTTGCTGTTGCAGGTGGTTTCACTTACACGGATGCAGAGATTACAGAATCTAATGTGGCGGCCAACGTTGGGAACACGCCTCGCCGTCAAGCTGACTTTATTTACAATATCACACCGTCCTACACAAACGACAAGCACAATGTTGGTCTGAATATTGTGGGTACTGATGATACCTACATTCAGGACAGCAACGAAGCTAAGTTCGATGGTTATGTCGTTACTAACCTGTTCTGGAACTATGACTTCGGTCAGGACATGTCTCTTAGTCTGAATGTGAACAACCTGTTTGATGAAGAGGGTTTCTCTGAAGGTGAAGAGGGTGGTCCATTCGCTGCAGGTGATTTCGTTCGTATCCGTCCGATCAACGGTCGTACTGCATCACTGACTTTACGTCACTTCTTCTGATGCTCCCTTAGCCTGTCTCTCCACCCCTTCGGAGGGGCAGGCCCTTTTCGAAATACCGGTTAAATAAAGGTTACAAAAAATGAAAGCTACACATCTTAAATTTTGTAAACCATCTCTCCTCTTAGCTGCTGCCGTTGGTATCTGTTCCGCTACGTCAGTTAACGCTGATGCGTTAAGTTCGGCACAGAAAGTAGGAGAGAAAAAGGTTGCTGAGGCGAAAGTCTCACAAGAAAAAATTGATAAAATCGTTGATAGCTCTCAAGAGCGTCTGATCAAGTATCGTGCTTTGTTAAAGCAGATCGAAGGCCTGAAAGCATATAACGATCAGTTAACCACTCAGGTTGATAGTCAGGTTAAGTTAATTGAGCGCTTTGAAAGCTCGATCTCCCAAGTGGCCCTGATTGAACGTCAAATGTCGCCGCTTGTGCAGAAAATGGCAACCAGTCTTAACGACTTCGTAGAAATTGATCTGCCTTTCCATACTCAGGAACGTCAGGAACGTATGGTTTTCATTCAGGAGAGCCTGGCTGCTGCAGATATCAACGTAGCTGAAAAATTCCGTCAGGTGATAGAAGCCTATCAGATTGAGAATGAATACGGCCGTAAAGTTAATACTTATCAGGATATTGTTTCATTAAACGGTGCACAGCAGGAAGTTGATGTGCTTCAGGTTGGCCGTATTGCTCTTGTATGCCAGACCAAAGATACACAGACATCTGCGCGTTGGAATCATGACACCAAAGCTTGGGACGTTCTCGATAACGCTACCTACCGAAATGCCATTCGAAATGGCATCAAGATGGCTAAGAAACAAGCCTCTATCGACATCTTAACTCTACCGATTTCTGCTCCGGAGGCTGCGCTATGAGTTTATTTCCAAATAAATTAAAAGCTGGTCTGCTTGTGACAACGTTTGCTTTTATTACCAGTATGTCCGTATCTACACAGGTATTTGCTGCAGGTGAGGTGCTTAGCTCTCAGGAACTGCTGCGTCAGGTAAAACAAGGTCGTAGTCAGGATGCCGCAGAAAATAAAAAGCGTGAAAAGGCCTTCCTGGCAGAAAAAGCGTCTCAGGAAGCAAAAATCGCTAAGGCTCAGGCTGATATCCAGGCGTTAGAAGCTAAAAGTTCCGAGCTTGAAAAACAGTTCAGTGAAAATGAACTGCTGGTTGAGGAAAAGCGTAAGCAACGTGATGATCGCCTAGGTCAATTGAAAGAGCTGTTTGGTCATCTGACTGGGGCTGCTGGTGATCTGCGCAGCCGTTTCCAGAACTCGATTACTACCAGTCAGTTTGAAGAGCGTGAGGAGTTCCTCCGTGCTCTGATCAAAAAGATGAATAACGATACCGACCTGCCTTCAATCGAAGAGATTGAGCAGGTTTGGTATGAACTGCATCGCGAAATGACCGAGTCTGGTCGCGTGGTGAAATATCCGGCAACCGTCGGAACTGAAGATAACCGCGAAATTGTTCGTGTGGGTTTGTTCAATCTGGTCTCCAATGGTGACTACCTCGCTTATGACCCTGATACCCGAAGCGTTTCTGTGCTGCCACGTCAGCCAGCGGGTCTTGGTAATGGTGCGACACAGTTGCAGGCATCTACTTCCGGCGTGACTCCTCTGGGTATTGATCCTACAGGTGCTGTAGGTGGCGGTTTCCTTAAAGCAATTATCAACACACCAAATCTGGTTGAGCGTTGGCATCAGGGCCAGATCGTTGGGTATGTGATCACTGCTATTGGCGCGATCGCACTCTTAGTTGCTCTGTGGCGCTTCATTGTGCTGGGCATGATTGGTTCATCTATTAAGTCTCAGATGAAGAGTGAAGAGATCAACGACAAGAACCCTCTGGGCCGTATTCTGAAAGTTGCTGATGATAACAAGCACTCAGATACCGAAAGCCTTGAACTGCATATGGGTGAAGCGATTCTGAAAGAAAGCCCTCGTATTTTAGCAGGCCTGTCAACGTTGAAAATCTTCTCAATGGTAGCCCCACTTCTGGGTCTTCTGGGAACCGTAACCGGCATGATTATCGTATTCCAGGCAATCACTATCTACGGTGCTGGTGACCCTAAAGCAATGGCGGGTGGTATCTCTGGTGCATTGATTACGACTGTACTGGGTTTGATCGTAGCGATTCCTACTCTGCTGCTTTACACCATGCTGAATAACAAGGCCAGAAACCTGCTCCACATTCTTGAAGAGCAGAGCACAGGCGTTGTTGCTGAAAGAGCAGGCAAATAATTGCTAGGTGATGCCCCTAAGGGCAGGAGGTGATTATGCCAATTTTTTTACTCGACGCACTGGAGGCCATTAGCAACTTTTTTGATTCTGGTGGCCCAGTCTTATACCTCATTGCCGGATTGACGTTTGTTATGTGGTTACTGCTTTTGGAGAGGGGATGGTTTTACCTCGGCCCATATAAGCGCTACTCAGCAAACATCATCAGTCAGTGGGAAGGACGCCAGGAACGCAGCTCATGGTTTGCACATGCAATACGTGACAAGTTGATTTCAGAAACCCGCATAGCGATCAATGAAAACCTGGCATTGATCAAGGTCTTGATCGCTCTGTGTCCATTGTTCGGTTTGCTCGGAACAGTAACAGGGATGATCGAAGTGTTTACTGTTCTGTCTATTACGGGCGGTGGTGATGCCAAGTCAATGGCGGGAGGTGTGTCCAGAGCAACTATCCCAACAATGGCAGGCATGGTTGCAGCACTGTCTGGCGTATTTGCAAACATATATATCAGTCAGAAAGCCTCTCGTGAGAGTGAACTGATAGAAGAACAATTAACTATGGACCATTAATTATGAGAAGACGCAGTTTTAGTTCAGCTAATACTTCTGAAGATGAAGGTGCTATCGATCTGACTCCGATGCTCGATGTTGTCTTCATCATGTTGATATTTTTCATTGTGACAGCAACGTTCATTAAAGAAGCCGGGGTGGAGGTAAACCGTCCAGAAGCGAGTACTGCACAGCAGAAGGACAATACAACCGTGCTGGTAGCTATCAATGCAGATAACAGCATCTGGATCGATAAACGCCGTGTGGATGTGCGTTCAGTGCGTGCCAATATTGAGCGTTTGCATGCTGAAAACCCTGAAGGTGGTGTAGTCATTCAGTCTGATGAGCTGGCTTCAGTGAAGACGTTTACGGCTGTTTTAGATGCAGCTCGTGAAGTGGTTGCACATGAAAAAATCTCGCTGGCGACTGGGCAGAAATAACGCCCTGAGCCAGTGGTTCTTAAATAATAAAAAGAGTTGAGAAGCCATGCAAAGTAGTCTTTTAAGAATACTATTCGTCATACCTCAAGCGGTGCTTATCACAGCTCTGTTGCTAACGATAATGGTGAGCTTGATTGAATTCGCTGACAAAAAGTTAGACAAAGCCGATCGCGTGAAGATGCCTGACATTTTCATGCCAGAGGTGGAGATGACGGTTCAGCGAATCGTTCAAAAACCAGAAAAACCAAAGATTGATGAAACGCCTCCACCGGAGATCCCAGAGCAGGACTTTGATCAGATCGATGGTAATGCAGCTGTTTCAGACGTTGGTTCTCCAGGAAAGATCAAAGCCAAGATGGACCTGTCCATCGGTGCTGGCCTGCAAGCTTCAGATGGTGAATTCCTACCTATTGTTAAGGTTGCACCGATCTACCCAAGGCGCGCGCTTGAAAGAGGCACTGAGGGTTATGTGGTTCTGGAATATACAGTGACCAAACAAGGCACAGTACGTGATCCAGTTGTTATCGAGTCTGTACCTGGAAGTGTATTTAACAAAGCGGCTATCAAGTCTGCAATGCGTTACAAGTACAAACCCCGTGTGGTTGATGGTAATCCCGTAGAAGTACCACGTGTCCGTACCAAGGTAACCTTCAAACTGGCGAAATAGTTATGTTGAAACCTAATAATAAAAAATTCGGATTGAGAAATGCTTGTTCAGTGCTTCTGATATCTGGGCTTTTGCTTGCAGGTGGTGAGCTGCATGCTGCACGAGGCGGTAGTTCAGCTACCGGTGCAATTGATGCAAAAACTTTTGATGTACTAACAAAAGCTCAGGAACTCACAGAACAGGGTAAATTTGCTGAAGCGATTCAGCGTCTGGATAAGATTAAGAACAGCCCTAAGGTGAAGGGCAATAGTTATGCAAAATCTCAGATGCTGAACTTTTACGCCTATATCTACACCAGTCAGGAGCGTTTTAGAGATGCGATAGCTGCTTATAAAGAGATTATTGCTGAAAAGGATGCACCTGAAGGGCTTAAGCTGCAGTCAAAGTACACTGTCGCGCAGATTTACTTTCAGATCGAAGATTACACTTCGGTGATTAAGTTTATGAGTGAGTGGTTGAAGACGGTTGAGAAGCCCACTTCCACTGCCCATATCATGCTTGCGCAGGCATATTACGAAAAACAGCAGTTTGATAATTCGTTGCGTAATCTCAACAAAGCAATCTCTTTAGGCAAGCAAGAAGGTAAGCCTGTAGATGAGAACTGGTTGAGAATGAAAGCAGCGATCTACTACGAAAAGAATGACACCAAAAACACTTTGGCTACATACAAAGAGTTGTTTGCGTTAAATCCAAAGGTGGCTTACCTCAAGCAGATTGCTGGTTTATATGGTGAGTTAGGTAAGGATATGCAACGCCTGACAACTTACGATGCGGTATATGAGAGCGGCCATCTGCAAAAAGAGTCTGAAGTCCTCAATTTAGCCTATATGTATCTGGGGCAAAATGTTCCTTATAAAGCTGGGCGCATCATCGAAGATGGCATCAAGTCCGGGCTGATCAAAGAAACCCCTAAAAATGCTGAAACCCTGGCGAATGCCTGGGCTCAGGCCAATGAACATAAAAAAGCGATCCCCGCTTTGGAGCGTTCAGCCAAACTTGCTGAAAAAGGTGTGCTTTATGCACGTCTTGCAGGTGTGCATTTTGATGCCGGCAATTACAAACAAGCTGCAGCCGCAGCACGTAAAGCCAATCAGAAAGGCGGTCTGAGTCAACCAGGTGGCAACAAGATGCTACTTGGAATGGCGTTGTTCAATGTTAAGGATTTTGAAGGTGCTCTTCAGGCCTTTCGCGGCGCTAAAGGCCATAAGAAAAACTTTAACGATGCTCATAAGTGGGAAAAATACACCCTTAGTGAGTTAGAACGCATACGTGCTTTAGAAAAGAGCAAATTTCAGCTTGCTGAAGAGACAGAAAAAGCAATGTCCGCTGAGCAAGAAGGTATTGGTGACTTCGGTAAGAACATTCTTAAGGACAGTGATAGTCCGGGTTCT
>JASBRM010000009.1 GCA_030149405.1 Neptuniibacter sp.
ACCGGAATGTGGTGACGGGCTCTAGTACTAAACAACCGGATAACATTCTTTCGAACATTAAACCTTACTGTAAATCGCTTAAATGAATTCACTTGGTTGCTTGTCTAGATAAATAGGTCGTAGCTAAAAGCTACTTTGCCTCATCTCAACAAGCGCCCACACGAATTATCTGATCAAATTGTTAAAGAGCGTTGCTTGATCCCTTAACGCTGCGAAGCGTTTCGTCTCAAGCGAGGCGCGTATTATAAGCACCTCATCCTCAGAATCAACAGCTAATTTTAAAAAATATTAAAAAACTTTTAACGGGATAATACACGCATATAAAAGCGGTTATTTTATGTCCAGACTAAAACAATAAAGGCGCTTAAAAGCGCCTTTATATAGATACCAATTCTGTTTAACCGTTGAAATCGATTATGGCACTTTAAAGTGCTGAATATCGACCAGCTGTATTTCCGGTAGTTGTATTTCTTCATCGTAAAAATTAGTTGCCACACGAGCAAAACGCTCTGGCCCATCCGTCACAAGAAAACGTACATCCCCAGCTCCCGGCTGCTTATTGATAAGATTACTTTCAACAAGTGATTTTTCTACCGCAGCAGCAGTAGTTTCTGCAGAATCGACAAGCACAACATCATCACCCATGACATGGGAGATTGCAGATTTAAGTGCTGGAAAATGAGTACAGCCTAATACCAGCGTATCTAAATGATCTGACACTTGAGAAGTGAGCGGTTGCAGGCACTCAGCAACAATTCTCTCTACCAACTCACCACTGTGCCAACCCTCCTCTGCCAAAGCAACAAACAACGAGCAAGGTTGAGCCGTCACAGATGCAGATGGATTTAATCGCAAGATCGCATCCTGGTAGGCATTATTCTTAACCGTACTTTCGGTTGCGATAACCCCGATGCGACCTTCAGCACTTACTTTACAACTCGCCTCAGCACCAGGACCAACAACACCCATCACTTTCAGCTGCGGATAAAGGCTCTGTAGTGGTTCAATTGCGACTGCTGAGGCGGTATTACAAGCAACAACCAGCAACTTAATATCCCGCTCAATCAGCGCAGCCGCGGCCTGCTCAGCATACTTCACTACAGAAACAGAGCTTTTCGTTCCGTAAGGAACACGAGCAGTGTCACCCAAGTAGATCAGGTTTTCATTTGGCATCGCCTTGCGCAGAGCATTTAACACCGTCAGGCCACCCACACCTGAGTCGAAAACACCTATAGGTAGATTAGAATCAAGCTCGGTCATTTCTTCTTAGCTTTCTTCTTATTCTTTTTCATCTGACGAATGTGATCACGGAACCGTTCTTTTTTGGCAAGCTGACGCGTGGTCAGCATATTCTTGCGACCTTCAAAGGGATTTTCGCCGGACTTAAACTCAAAACGTATAGGCGTACCCACCACCCCCAAAACTTTAATGAATTTATTTTCTAGGTAACGCTTATATGAACCCGGCAACGATTTTGTCTGGTTGCCATGAACGACTATTCTTGGAGGGTTAGAGCCGCCTTGGTGGGCGTACCGCAGCTTTATACGACGACCATTAACCATTGGAGGCTGATGATCCGCAACAATATCTTCCAGCAAGCGTGTCAATTTGCTGGTTGACCATTTTGCGAAGGCAAACCCATAGGCTTCCTCTACGGAGTCATACATATTACCTACGCTGCTGCCGTGCAAAGCCGAGATAAAATGCATACGTGCGAAGTCAGCAAATTCCAGTTTCCTTTCAACCTGCTCTTTTACACGATCTTTCTCTTCGCCAGTCATGCCATCCCATTTATTTAATGCGATAACCAATGAACGCCCCGTATCAATAACAAAACTGAGCATATGCATATCCTGCTCAGTCACACCTTCGCGTGCATCAATAACAACCACTACTACATGAGCATCTTTGATAGCCTGGAGGGTCTTAACAATTGAGAACTTTTCCGCAGCTTCCTTTATATTTTTCCGACGACGAATACCCGCTGTATCAATCAACGTATAGTTTTTATCGTCCCTTTCATAAGGAATATAAATACTGTCGCGAGTCGTACCCGCCTGATCGAAGACAACAACCCGCTCTTCACCTAACAAACGGTTCACTAAAGTAGATTTACCCACATTCGGGCGACCTACCACAGCAATTTTGATCCCTTTTTCAACCTCAGCCATAGTTTCAGCGGATATTTCCTCAATTTGAGGAAGTTCTTCCAAAACCATTTCGATAAGCTGCGTAACACCTCGACCATGTGCTGCGGCAATGGGTAGTGGATGACCGATACCCATGGCGTAAAAATCAGCCATGACTACATCGGGGTTCAAACCATCAATTTTGTTGACTACCAAGTAGTAAGGTTTCTCTGAGCGGCGAAGGTGATTCGCAATCATCTCATCCGCAGGATTCAAGCCAGCACGTGCATCAACAATAAACAACACGGCATCTGCTTCATCAATCGCCTGAAGTGATTGTTTCGCCATTTCGAAATCGATTCCGGCTTCATCACCCGTGATACCACCAGTATCCACAACAATATAATCACTCTCGCCAACTCGGCCTTCGCCATACTGACGATCACGAGTTAAGCCTGGCAGATCCGCGACTAGAGCATCACGGCTTCTGGTAAGCCTATTAAAAAGGGTAGATTTACCGACGTTTGGTCGACCAATTAGAGCAATTACGGGAAGCATTTCTTTATCACTTCTGCAGATGCAGGTAAAAATAAAACGGCGGCTATCCACCTAAGCAAATAGCCGCCTCATATAAACTGTCTGGATTATTTCAAACTTAACGCAGACAAACGACCACTGTTACCTAATACGTAAAGTACGTTATCAGCAACAAGCATATCACCATTTAAACCAGACGAATCGACTTTATAGCGAGCCACGAAGTGCCCGTCTGTTTGCGACATAAAGTGAACATAACCTTCGTAATCACCTACAGCCACTTCTGAACCAACGGTCATCGGAGATGTGATACGGCGATTTTCCAGAGCATCCTGACGCCATACACTCGCACTGGTCGCTATATCGAATGCCTGAACAGCATCATTTGACTCACTGACGTACAGATTACCAAATCCTGTTGCCAATGAACGGTAGCTGGAAACATCTTTAGACCACACTACCTGTGCACGGAAAGGATTGATCGCCACTAGGCGCCCCTGATAGCTGGTTACATATAGCATGCGATCAACAATCAGCGGTTTACCATCAATATCCACCATACGCTCCAGCTCAGAACGCCCCTGCGGCAATGCCACTCGAGTTTCCCATAACTGTGAGCCTCTGGCGTTATCGATAGCTATCAACTTACCGTTTGCGAAACCTGCAAACGTCACATCATTTGACACAAAAGGTGTACTAGTACCACGTAAAGTCAACCGTGGAATCAGACTATCAAAAGTCCACAGTCTTTTACCCGTCGCAGCTTCGAACGCAACAACCTTACCGTTGATGAGCTGAAAAACTGCCAGATCCTGATTAAATTGAGGAATAGAGGAAACTTCAGAACTTACTACTGCGCGCCACAGTTCACTACCATCTTCAGCGGAAAGAACAACCACCTCTCCCTCTTCCGAAGCAAGAGCCACTTTGCCATAGCCCGCTCCAACACCACCGACTACCGGCAGCTCCAG
>JASBRM010000021.1 GCA_030149405.1 Neptuniibacter sp.
TAAACAAGTCATTCAGTTGATTTCGTACTTCCTCATCAGGAGTAATTGCCTGAGCCGTGACCGTCTGCATATCATCTTGTTTAAGGTATGTAGGGATTAGAGGTGAGACTTGAATGTAGGTTACATTGTCTTTTGTAAAAGACACATAGAATTGGTCATCTAATTTACGTGCTTTATCCTCGCCAACCACATGACCAAAACGGCACTGATGCTCTTGATGTTTTGGTGAAGAATTGCCAGCAGCAGTTGGAGCAAGAATATCCGTTGGATCCGCGCCATTTAAAATGGCCGCAATTTCTGCCTGACGGTAAGGAGCAGACTCCGAAGATATATCACCTCCCAGATGCTCATAGGTTTTCTGAAAGGCAAATAGCGATACTGCTACAACAGATAAAAGAATTCCTTTTGTACCCATACAGTCACACTAAATTTTTCTTATTTTCAATGAAGCATAATGTCTAAAAATTGTCTAGTAAATAGCCAGGGTTTTATATCAGGAAAAAACTTTGGATCTAACTGTTTTTTACGCCAAATTAAGGTCATTTATAGTGCTAAGGTATGGATTAATAAAGATTAACGGTAAAGTTCATTTGCAGGATATTTTAGTTCTAGATGAGTTCGGTCACTTTTTTTCAGATTTTTAACAACCAACCCATAAGAGCGATCAATTAAACGCTCTATCTCTTTGTAGGGTATTGAATCAATCAGTACAACACTGATCCAGTGTTTCTTGGACATATGGTAAGCCGGTAAGACTTCCGGGAATATATCTCGGAGCATAAACGCTTCATCTGGATCGCATTTCAAATTTAGAAAGGAACAACCAGCAAACTGTTCTCCCAGTTCAGAGCCTCTTTGATTACAAGTTGCGAGCAGAGCAAACATTTTGTTTTTTACTTTGAACACACTGACTTCAGTACCAAAGGGAAAAGAAACTGAAGCGTCAGGCAGTGTTAAACAGTAGTGCTTCGCTTGCTCTTTATTCATTTTATTTGGCCACATTGAAAAACTTCAGTCTAGCAAGGAATTGTTTAGCGAGGTGCATTACGGATAAATCATTCGATTCTCTATGGTATATATTTATTGTGCACTGCACAAAAATGTGTATAAATAATAACCAGTGAATGGAGGTGTTCTTATGATTGATGTCGATGTGGTTAAGGATGTGGATGAAAATTATGCTCGTGATGTGCATGGCGTTCCTGGGACACGAGTAGACTGTTTTGCCTTAGGGGTTATCCCGGAAGGGCATGATGATTGGTTGTTACCCGAGCCGGTTCGTAATAACAATGTGGCGGTCAGCTTTACTCAATCACTTGCGGACTTTTTCTATGAGTTCGCAGAAAAACACTTTCAATTAAAAGAGAATGATGAGGTAGTTTTGCTTGCGGCAAAAATTGACTGTAATCAGATGGATGAAGAGTCAATCATCGCCTGTTTTTTCGAACGGGCTGAAAGCGCGGTGAATTCAGGTGATTGCATTGTTATCAAGCGCAGGGTGGCGCTTTGCCCCAGATCTGATGAAGTTGAAAGCCGGGTCAGGAAAGATATCTATCTGCAAAGGGATAAGTTTTTGTTGGCAAAAGATGAAAGACAGGCGTCAGTAGCTGAGCATGTAGAACTGAAAAAAGTAGGGTGAAAAATCTGCCCTTAAAGTGATTAATAGTGCTATTTATAAAGCAATTACGATTTCTTCTAATCTCATCATCTTGAAGGCTATAGTTAATTACTCTGCTGAAGCCATTCTTGAACGCCTGTAATCGCTCATGCCTTGGTAACTATATCGCCTCGATACAGGCGCTTTTTGTTTCATCATTACTTTAAAAGTTAGTAGCCCGAAGATAATATTCGCTCAGTTAATTTTTTGGGAAGACTGATGAATAAGAGTGCGTTAACAAACTTTGCTGCAGCCCTAATATTGTGTGCAGGGTTCTTTGCGGATGATCACACTTTACTGACAATTGGGTTATTTGCTCTTTCAGGTGCAGTTACTAACTGGCTAGCGGTGCATATGTTGTTTGAAAGAGTTCCGGGATTGTATGGCTCCGGTGTGATTCCTGCCAGATTTGAAGATTTTAAACTGGGGATTAAAGCACTGATGATGGAGCAGTTCTTTACAGAAGAGAACATCGAGCGTTTCCTCAGTGCTGAAGATGGTCAGCAACCCGACTTACACCTTGCACCTGTTATAGAAAAGGTCGATTTCTCTCCAACATTTGATTCTCTTATCGATGTCATTCAAACCTCTAAGCTGGGCGGTATGCTCGCTATGATTGGTGGTGTCGAAGTGTTGGAACCATTGCGGGAGCCTTTTGTACGAAATATCAAATCGTCTATAGAAGAGATTACCCGCGATGAACAGTTTATTGCCCTTTTGAGGGATGAACTTGAGCGTCCAGACGTGATGGCTGAGATGCAAGAAAAGGTGGAAGTAGTCGTTCAGCAACGTCTCGATGAACTAACGCCAAAGCTGGTGAAAGAAATTATCCAGAAGATGATTCGTGAGCACCTTGGGTGGTTAGTTGTGTGGGGTGGCGTATTTGGCGGTGTTATAGGTCTAATGGCTGCGATGCTTGGTGTATAAGATTTACATAATTGATAATAAAAAAGCCGCTTAAAAGCGGCTTTTTTAATGTGGCTTCGGGGTATTTAAACCAAAGCGTCGAGCTTTTTCTTCAATACGCCCTGTACCTGACCAGGGTTGGCTTTACCCTGAGAGGCTTTCATAACCTGGCCCATAAAGAAGCCGATCATTTTGCCGCGTTTGTCAGGTTCAGCATTAATGTATTGCTCAACCTGCGGGCCGCTGTTAGCTATAACATCATCCACAATCTTCTCAATAGCGCCGCTATCCGTTACCTGCTTCAGGCCTTTAGCTTCGATGATTTCATCAGCTGTACCGCCTTCATTCCACATGACTTCAAACACCTGCTTGGCGATTTTGCCCGAGATAGTGTTGTCTTTAATGCGTTCCAGAAGTCCACCAAGTTGTTCTGCAGATACTGGACTGTCTTTGATATCCGTGTCGTTCTGGTTGAGCAGTTTGGATAGCTCACCCATAACCCAGTTAGCGGCCAGTTTAGCGTCGTTAGCCGCTTTGGCTACGGTTTCGAAGTAATCCGCAAGGTTACGATCGCCGGACAGAACCATCGCATCGTAGTCGCTCAGTTTGTACTCTTCGATAAAGCGGGCTTTACGCGCGTCAGGAAGTTCAGGCAATGAGTCGCGAACTGCATCGATATAGCTGTCATCAATTTCGATAGGCAGCAGATCCGGGCAAGGGAAGTAACGGTAGTCGTTGGCTTCCTCTTTAGAGCGCATAGAACGGGTTTCATCTTTATCTGCATCGTACAGGCGGGTTTCCTGCACTACACGACCGCCATCTTCGAGAAGATCGATCTGACGCTCAATTTCGCCTATGATCGCTTTTTCGATAAAGCGGAACGAGTTGATGTTCTTCGTTTCCGTTCGTGTGCCGAACTCTTCTTCACCTTTCAGGCGAACGGAGACGTTACAGTCACAACGGAAAGAACCTTCAGCCATGTTGCCATCGCAAATACCCAGGCTGGTTACGATAGAGTGGATCTTTCTAACGTAAGCTACGGCTTCTTCAGCACTGCGCATGTCTGGTTCAGATACGATTTCCAGAAGCGGTGTGCCGGCACGGTTCAGGTCGATACCTGACATGCCTGGGAATTCATCATGAATCGACTTGCCTGCATCTTCTTCCAGGTGCGCACGTGTTACACCAATGCGTTTTTCACTGCCGTCTTCCAAAGTGATATCAATATGACCCACGCCCACAATAGGGTGGAACAGCTGGCTGGTCTGGTAGCCTTTTGGAAGGTCTGGATAGAAATAGTTTTTACGGTCAAATACAGATTTGCGTCCAATCTCAGCATCGACTGCGAGACCAAACTTAACCGCCATTCTCAGCGCTTCTTCATTAAATACAGGTAGTGTACCCGGCAGTGCCAAATCGACTGCGCATGCCTGGGTATTGGGTTCCGCGCCAAATGCTGTACTGGCACCGGAAAAAATTTTGGATTTTGTCGCTAGCTGGGCGTGGATTTCCAGCCCGATTACCGCTTCCCATTCCATAGTTTTAAACCTCTCAGATGCCTTGTGGTGACTGTGTGTGCCAATCCGTTGCCAGTTGGAACTGGTGCGCAACATTCAGCAATTTTTGTTCAGCAAAATAGTCGCCAATAATTTGCAGACCAGTTGGAAGACCGTTCACTGTTCCACAAGGCACGGACATGCCAGGCAGGCCCGCCAGGTTCAGGGAGATTGTAAAAATATCTTCCATATACATGGCTACAGGGTCTGAGGTTTTTTCGCCAATTTTGAAAGCTGGGTGTGGGGTAGTCGGGCCCATGATGACATCAACTTCAGAAAGCACCTTGGCAAAATCATCGCGGATCAGACGACGAATCTGTTGCGCTTTATTGTAGTAGGCGTCGTAGAAACCTTCGGAAAGAGCGTAAGCACCGATCATAATACGACGTTTAACTTCAGCGCCGAAACCTTCACCGCGACTGCGTTTGTAAAGATCTTCCAGATCGACTGGGTTTTCACAGCGGTAGCCATAACGTACACCATCAAAACGTGACAGATTGGAAGAGGCTTCAGCTGGCGCGATGATGTAATACGCAGGAATCGACAGCGCAGTATTTGGCAAGCTGACTTCTTTTACCGTAGCGCCTAGCTTTTCAAACTCTTTAATTGCTGCCTGAGTGCGTTCGGCAATCTCTGAGTCGAGATCATCCATAAAGAACTCTTTTGGCAGACCGATTTTTAATCCATCCAAAGGTTTGTTCAGATCGGCAGTGTAATCCGGTACTGCACGATCAACCGATGTGGAATCGTGTTTGTCGAAACCAGCCATTACGTTCAGCATCATCGCTGCGTCTTCGGCTGTTTTCGTCATTGGACCGCCCTGGTCCAGCGAAGAGGCGAATGCAATCATGCCAAAACGGGAAACACGACCATATGTGGGTTTCAGGCCTGTGATACCACACAGGGCGGCGGGCTGGCGAATTGAACCACCGGTATCTGTGCCTGTCGCTGCAGGAGCTAATTGCGCTGCTACGGCTGCTGCAGAACCACCAGATGAGCCACCCGGAACACATTCGGTATTCCATGGGTTTTTCGCCGCACCATAGAAACTGCTTTCATTGGAAGAGCCCATCGCGAACTCATCCATATTGGTTTTACCCAGCATGACGCCGCCAGCAGCATTAAACTTTTCTACCACTGTTGCGTTGTAGGGCGAGATAAAGTTATCCAGCATTTTAGATGCGCAGCTGGTACGAACGCCCTGCGTGCAGAAAATGTCTTTATGAGCAAAAGGCAGACCCGTAAATGCACCAGCAGTACCTGCAGCAATGGCTTCATCCGCTGCTTTTGCCTGTGCCAGAGCTTGTTCTTCTGTAACAGTGATATAGCTGTTGTATTTTTCGTCTTCGGCCTTGATGCGGTTCAGGTAGGCTTGGGTCAGCTCAACACTGCTGAAATCTCCAGACTTAAGCCCCTGAGCCAGTTCGGCTAATGTTTTGTCAAACATGGAATACATATCCTTCTAATTACTTCCGGCGGCTAACGCGATTACTCAATAACCTTAGGTACCTGGAACAAGCCTTTTTCGACCTGTGGGGCGATGGCTTGTAGGGCGTCACGCTTATTCGCCTCAGTTACTTCATCACTGCGTAAGCGTTGAACGGCATCAAGCGGGTGGGCCATGGGTAATACATCAGATGTATCTACAGCTTGCATCTGATCAACAAGATCAAGAATGTTTGACAGATTTTGCGCGTATTCAGGAGCGTCCTGTTCTTCAATTTGAAGGCGCGCCAGATGGGCAATTTTGTCCACATCAGAGCGGTCCAGAGACATAATTTACTCTCGCTTTTTGAGAAGGCTTTCAATGAAAGCTGATAGGGAAAAAACCAAGAGCAGTAAGGTATCACATTGGTGGGCCATTCAGAAGGCTAATTGTCATTGTTATTTGTACTGATTTACGGATTTTCACCTTGCTCTAAACGCCTGCCATTGTTAGAGTTACGTGTTTTCAGGATATAGCGGCTATACCTGCAGATTTCTTAGGACTCCCTGTACATGCTCAAGAAAATTCGTGGCCTTTTTTCCAGCGATCTATCCATCGACCTGGGCACAGCAAACACACTGATTTATGTACGCGATAAGGATATTGTTCTTGATGAACCTTCCGTTGTCGCAATTCGCCAGACTGGCAACCAGAAATCCGTTGCAGCGGTAGGCGCTGATGCAAAGCGAATGCTGGGTCGTACCCCTGGCTCCATCACGGCGATCCGCCCAATGAAAGATGGTGTGATTGCAGACTTCCATGTGACTGAGAAAATGCTTCAGTATTTCATCAGCAAAGTACATGGCAATAACTTCCTGACACCAAGCCCTCGTGTTTTGGTTTGTGTGCCTTGTAAATCCACGCAGGTTGAACGCCGAGCGATCAAAGAGTTTGCTATGGGTGCTGGCGCTCGCGAGGTTTATCTGATTGATGAGCCAATGGCCGCAGCAATCGGTGCTGGTCTCCCGGTCGATGAAGCCAGCGGTTCCATGGTTGTGGATATCGGTGGTGGTACCACTGAGATTGCGGTTATCTCCCTGAACGGTATTGTTTACGCTGATTCGGTTCGTCTCGGTGGTGACCGTTTCGATGAGTACATCACTACTTACGTACGCCGCAACTACGGCAGTTTGATTGGCGATTCAACTGCTGAACGTATCAAGCAGGAAATTGGTACGGCTTACCCATCTACAGAGATGCGTGAAATAGACGTGCGTGGCCGTAACCTGGCCGAAGGTATTCCACGTAGTTTCACTCTGAACAGTAATGAAATCCTTGAAGCACTTCAGGAACCGCTGTCTGCAATTGTTCAGGCGGTGAAAAGTGCCCTTGAACAGTGTCCACCGGAATTAGCATCCGATATTGCTGAGCGAGGCATCGTCTTGACCGGTGGTGGTGCGTTGCTTCGTAACATCGATCGTCTGATCAGTGAAGAAACAGGTTTGCCAGTGATTGTTGCTGAAGACCCTCTGACATGTGTTGCCCGTGGTGGCGGTCGTGCGTTGGAGCTTCTGGATAAGCATGGTTTTGAGCTGGTTAGCTATGACTAAGCCATGTTTGAGCTTACTTGTGAATTGATAAACGCCTCTAAACACCTCCTGAATGTGGTTCCGCATTGGGAGGTGAATCATTAAGACAATCTTTCTTGGCCGTTCATCTAGCCGCTTTTTTGTTTTTCTTCTGATCCTGGCCTGCATATTGATGGCTGCGGATTTGTACACTTCAAAAGTCCGGGACAGCCGTTCTTACCTTTCACTGGTTTTAACGCCATTACAGTGGTTCGTTGACCTGCCCAGCCGTTTTGCCGGAGAGGTTTCCGATGTTGTGGTTGATCGGGGACTTCTGGTTAAAGAGAACGCTAAGCTAAAAGCGGATGCGCTTATTCTGGAAAGGAAGGTTCAACAGAATGCGGCCTTGCGTCGTGAGAATGATCGCTTACGAGAGCTGGTGGGTGGAAGCCTGCGAATTGACGAAGAAGTAGAGCTGGTCGAACTGATTGGGGTCAATCCGGATCCATTTCAACATCAGGTCGTTATCGATCAGGGCAGTGAGAATCAGGTTGTGATTGGTCAGCCTGTATTGGATGCGGGTGGCGTGATGGGGCAGGTTACCGAGCTTTCTCATTACACAAGCAGAGTGATGTTGATTACTGATGCCCGTCACGCATTGCCGGTCGAAGTTAACAGAAACGGATTCCGCTCTATTGCTTTGGGCAAGGGGCAACTGGATGAGCTCGAACTAGAACATGTGCCTGACACTGCGGATATTGTGGAAGGTGATCTCATTGTTACCTCTGGTTTGGGAG
>JASBRM010000023.1 GCA_030149405.1 Neptuniibacter sp.
CCAGGGTATAGGTATTGCTTTGAAAGCAGGTGCAACCAAAGAGGTGTTTGATAGCACTATTGGTATTCACCCTACCGCAGCGGAAGAATTTGTAACTATGCGTGATCCAGTTTCAAGCTAATCTATAAATTTGAGAAAAAGGCCCGTAGAAACGGGCCTTTTTTGTATCTAAATTAAAGCAGTGATTTGATCTTCTCAGCGACGGCTTGCCCAAGGATTTTATGCTGGGGAGCATCCAGATGTATGCCATCGACAGAACTAGCATCTGTTACATCAGCCGCATTAATAAAGTGACAGCTTAATTCTTCACACACCTGCTGCAGTGCTTGGGCAAGACCTTTACTGCGGGTTTCTGCATTTTCAAACTTATGTGCAATTACCCCTTTGGGGTGCATGATTACCGGTGGACTGATGACCAGAATTTCAGGTTCAGGCATGCCGGGTTCAATGGGGGCTGAACGGATGATATTGATCAGTTTCGCTGTACCCTGAGCCGAGAGCCAGGCGTTGTTGTTATGGGTGCATTGGAAATCATTGGTACCCAACATAAGCACTACCAGCTTCAGAGGAGAGTTCATCTCAATGACCTGAGCTAGATGATCAGAACCATCACGACCTGCTTTAAATGGATCGTCCCAGTTGGTACGTCTGCCGTTCAGGCAGTTTTCGATAATGCGAACATTCTGACCCTGCTGATTAAGGCTGATCTCACAGACTCCGGGCCAGCGTTGATCAAAGGCAAGTCGCTTGCGGGTGTTGGGGATAATACCCCAGGTCAGGCTGTCGGAATAAACCAGAATCTGTTCCATGATTGGGTCTCCGTTTTTATTATTTGAAGCCCCTGTTATAACCCTAAATCAATCAAACTCAAACAACCCAATGCTGCAAAGCTGGTAACTAAAAGCAGGATAGGTGGTTTATAAATACGCAGAACAAAGAAGCCTGTAATCACCAGCGCCATATCCAGCCCGGATGCTACGCTGCTGATAAACACGGGTTGATAGAGTGCTGAAAGAAGAAGTCCTACAACCGCAGCGTTAATACCCCATACCGCTCCAGCGACTTTGGGCTGTGTAGCCATCGATTCCCATGAACCCTGCAGCCCTAAGACCAATAGGAAGCAGGGTAGAAACACCGCCAGCGTCGCAACGAATGCTGCAAGCAGAGGAAGATCCTGCATCATCTCAGCACCAAGGAACGTTGCCATGGTAAACATGGGCCCCGGAACTGCCTGAGCTGCGGCATAGCCAAGAATAAACTGGTCAGAGGTTACAGAGTCACCTACGGTTTGTTGCAGCAGAGGCAGGACCACATGGCCGCCACCGAATACAAGGCTGCCTGCCTGATAGAAATCAGAGAATAACTCTACCCAATTAGAAAACGAAGAGAGAGGAGGGAGGATGAGAAACAGAGCCAAAAAAATCAGCAGTGGAATCTTTGCAGTTTTGACTTGATGGGCAACGGGTTGTGTTTTTCCTTTATGCAAAAGAATACCGGCAATGGCTGCGATCAGTAACACACCTATCTGAACCCAGATCCCTGGAGCAATCAGAAGAGCGACTGCTGTCAGTACGGCAATTAAGAGGCTTGAGCTTTCTTTACAAAAACTCCTTTGCATATTCAAAGTGGCATCAGCAACCACAACCACGGCCAGTAGCTTTAGACCGTGAATCACACCACCCATAAGGTCGGATTGGGCATTGGAGCCGTAAACAGAAAGAACATAAAGAATTAGAAAGGAGGGTAAAGTGAACCCGATAAATGCAGCGATGCCTCCTCCTATACCTGCACGACGTAAACCCAGTGCAAACCCAACCTGACTGGAACCTGGACCGGGTAGAAACTGGCTCAATGCAATCAAACGAGAATATGCGTCTTGCTCAATCCATTTTTTTTCTTCGACAAAGGTTTTCTGAAAATAGCCTAAATGTGCAGCAGGCCCACCAAAGCTGGTGCAACCCAAGAGTAAAAAACGCCAGAAAACTTCCCAGATACCTTTCATGCCGACCTCACTGATTAATGCGCGACAAGATTAAGACAAAACGATGAAGGAAATATGACGATGTAAGGGGGTGAGATTAGCCAATAAAAAAAGCCGCTGAAGCGGCTTTATTTGTGGAAGATGATATTCAATATCAGAACTATGAAGAAACGATAACGCGGTTACGCCCTGATTCTTTTGCCTGATAAAGTGCTTGGTCAGTACGTTCAATTAGTTTCTCTGGTGTTTCACCCGGAACCAATTGCGATACACCAAAAGATGCGGTGATTGAACTGATCACTTCACCGGATTTCTTCTGTTTGATACGAATAGCCTGTATCTTCGCGCGGATATCTTCAGCCAGTTTAGAAGCTGTTTCCTGAGTAGACCCGGGCATCAGAACTGCAAATTCCTCGCCGCCGTATCGAACTGGAATCATAGGTTCAGGGCAGGAATCTTTCAGAAGCTTGCCTACATACTGAAGAACCTTGTCTCCCATCAGATGTCCGTAGGTGTCGTTGAATCGTTTAAAGTGATCCACGTCGACAAGAACAAAAGAGGAGGTGATGCTCTGGTTACCGGCTGTCAGCATTTCCAGTTCTGCATCAAAGGTTCTGCGGTTAAACAGGTTGGTCAAAGGATCAACGCGAGCGTCCTGACGGCTCTTATTGAGTTCCTCTTTTAATGACTGAATCTCTGCCTGAGCTTCGTCCATTCTGTCCTGGAATAAACGGGTGGTTTCACTCATCTTTTTGGTATGAGTAGACAGTGCGGCTATAACAGACTCAACCGGGAGGCTGGTTTCACCATCTTCTGATTTTTTAAGGCTGTCGAGACTGTCTTCCAATACATCGCTGAAACTTGCTGATTCCTTTGCCACATCCCCGGCATGTTCATGCAGATTGTTAATGAGGCCAATCAGATTGGCCTGAATGTCTTCTGCACCTTGAATTTCATCCTTGATCATATGCTCGCGGAACAACTGTTCGCTAAGCATCGTTGGGCAAGTACCGTAAGTGGTTAGAGTTTTGTCCAGTTGAACATTCAGTTCAGGAACACGATCACTTACGTAGGTGTACCATAGCGCGTAATTGAGCGGATTAGGGGGAATATTGTGCTTAACCATCAGGGGCACGGCCTGACGTAGGTATTCAGCAGCTTGATTATTGTTTTCAGCGAACTTCATACTTCTCTCATATAGAGTCAACAAATATAACGATATTACCCTGTCACTGTTATGAGTAGTTATAACTTAGAATTCATAACTCGACTTCGATAACTTTAAAACAATCGTTTAAATTTGGGAATGACTCGCCTCTAAAAAGTT
>JASBRM010000024.1 GCA_030149405.1 Neptuniibacter sp.
TTCCATTGCTTCATCAATGTAGGGTTTCACATCATCAAATTTAACCAGTTCCAGACGTTTATCACCTGGGCCAGAGCCTTCCAGACAGAAGGGGCACTGAAGGTTACAAGCGGTCCCGGTATGAAACCAAAGCTCCTTCAAACGAAATGGTTCAATGTAACCTCTGGCTTCACCATCGGGAGTGGAGAACCAGTTCTCTGTATGAATCCGTTGCATTGCTTATCCCTATTCCCGTTAACAACAGCCGCCACTGGAATCGGCCTGTTCAGAGGTATCACGGTCAAAAGGTAAAGAGGTGCCACAACCATCAAAAATGCCGTAATGCTGATCCCAGCTACCAATAAACTCAAAATGCGGTTTAAAACGGCTTTCATTCAACATTCGATAGGTATTCCCGCACACAGGAAAGACCTTACCCGCGGGCATCTGGTGATGTTTATCTAATAGGAAATCTCTTGGGTTATGCTCAACAGAACCTTTATAGATAACGGCTTGCCCATAGTCTTCACAAAACAGTTCAAGATCTGCAATTTTAAAGAGACGGTAAGTCGCCGAGAAAAAGCCTATATGCCCTACCTTGGTTTCGATACAGGGGTTATCTATTGTAATTGGGCGATCTTCGACTAAACGCGGGTCACTGAATCCGACTTTGCGGGCAAGGTTCTGGAAGTCATTCCAATACAACGCCCCGCTCAGGCATTCACCATAAAGAACCGGATCATCAACAAGTTCCTGGGGGATACGGCGATCGGAATAAACATCTGAGAAATACATCTCCCCACCCGGTTTAAGTAAGCGGTAAGCTTCACGAAGAACAGCTTCTTTGTCAGGGGAAAGATTGATAACACAGTTGGAAATAATGACATCAAAGCTGTTTTCTTCAAGATTCAGCTCATCCAGCTTTTCGATATAACCTTTACGGAATTCAACGTTCCCATAACCAAAACGCTCTGCATGATAATCTAAATGCCGATTAGCCACATCCAGTTGCTCATCGGTCATATCAACTCCAACCACCGAACCTTCAGGGCCAACAAACTGTGAGAGCACATAACAATCTCGACCTGAACCACTGCCCAGATCCAGAATTCGACAGCCTTTTAATTCCTGAGGGCTGACTAAGCCACAACCGTAATAACGGGCAAGCACTTCATCATGAACATTGATTAATGCTTTTTTCAAATAACCCGGCATCTGGGTATCGGTACAGCACGCATTGGTTTGAAGGTCATCAGAACCTTCCAGAACCTTGCCATAATATTCCTGTACCTGTTCATGCATAGCTCTCATCCTTATTCAGTATTTTTCTTGTCAGTGATAGTAAACGCTGCCTTGCAGGACGGAGGTCATCTGCAAGATCAATGATTAGTTTATGCAGATCCTGCTCATGATCAATATCGTACGATGGATCAACATAACTGATTTTAAGTCCAGCAGATTTACATTTGGAATAAAGCCCCTCATTCAACCTTTCAGTACTCCAGGGCAGATCAGCAATCTCAGGCCAAGGATGTGACGAAGCCATAATGGTGACACCCCCATCACTCGCGGCACTCATCACCACATCAAATTCACTTAGTTGCTGGGCAGCCGCCATCAGATAATGCTGATTCAACACAGGGGCATCAGTTCCCATGATGATAATCCGCTCATGACCTTGCCCCCGAAGAGTAGCATCCACATCTTTAATCCGGTCTCCCAGATTTCCCTCAGGTTGCGGGACAACTAATGCGGTTGGCAAGAGTGATTGCGCCCAAAGCAATTGATCCGAATGAGATGGAGATATGACGACAGGCCCGGGCCAGGCTTTTGCGTCTTCAATGGCACACTCCAACAGCGCTTTAGCAATGCTAAATGCCGGTTCAGCACCGATATTGGCAGCTAACCGCTGCTTACCATGATTAAGCCGAGGCTGCTTACAGAAGATCAATAGGGTTGCGATTTTACTCTGCACGAATTTATCCTTCACCAGATTGGAGCAATAGACCAACTCTTGCCGGTGGAGTTCAATTCATACAGAACGGTTTTAAACCGGCAAAAGCGCTTCTGATGCTACGAGCCCTATGGTACAACAGATCTTAATTCATCCTGACAGAAGAACAATATGAACAAAATCATAGACCTGCTGAAATCTCACCGCTCAATTCGTAAATTTACAGACCAGTCTGTATCGCAGGATGTAATCAATTCCTGTGTGGCAGCAGGTCAGGCAGCGGCCACTTCCAGTTTTATCCAGGCCTGCACTGTTATTCAGGTAAATAACTCTGAGACCAGAAGCTCTTTGGCCGAATGGGCTGGCAACCAGAAGTATGTCGATGAGGCTCCTATTTTTCTTGTTTTCTGCGCGGATATGAACCGTCATAAACTAAGCTGTGATATGCATGATGCAGAAATGCTCTCAGGTTTCACCGAACAATTTATTACGGCTACGGTCGACTGCGCGCTGTTCGCTCAAAATGTTGCTATCGCCGCTGAATCGGAAGGCTTAGGTGTGGTTTACATTGGGGGAATCCGGAACAAAATCGATAAAGTCAGTGAAGTACTGAACTTACCTGAACTCTCGTATCCGGTATTTGGAATGTGCATCGGATTCCCGGATCAGGACCCGGAAGTAAAACCAAGGCTACCACTCGAAGTAGTACTGAAACAGGATAAATATTCGGATGATCAGGACACAACCAGAATCGCTGAATACGACAAATCCATCAGAGCGTACTATCAAAGCCGCACCGGTGGACAAAAGGATATGACCTGGAGTGAACAGATCTCTGGTATGCTTCAGAAAGAAGCCAGACCGCACATGCTTTCATTTCTGAAAAGCAGAGGTTTTTTACAGAAGTAGCTCATTAAACGCGCTATAATTTTGCAATTGCGTAATTGTGAGGATTCCAGAATGACAAATGCCATTGATACCGGCGATTCTCTTGATCTTTTGTTGGCTCGTCAGCCAGTGTTTAACAAAAGCCAGGATGTAGTAGCGTATCTATTACTTTATCGCGATAGCGATGAACAGGCACCTAAGGCCATTAATGATCACTTGGCCACCTCCTCAGTTATTCTGAATACTTACGCCAGTATCTGTCAGGATGGTGAGGTACGTTCCCTGCCTTGCTATATAAAACTGACCGATAAGACATTAATGGCAGAAAACTTCCCGGAACTGCCTAAAGAGCATTTTGTCCTCGAGATTCTGGCTCATTCCAACATAACGCCAGAGTTTGTTGAACGAATTAAAGAGCTCTCCCAACTAGGTTATCGCATCGCACTGTCAGACTACAAAACGGATGCAAAATTTGAAGCTCTGCTAAATTACATTCAGATAGTCAAAATTGATATCCAGAAAACGGGTTTGGACAATCTTCCTCAAGTCGTTAAAGAATTACGACCTTATCATCTGGAAATGCTCGCAGATAAAGTTGAAACTCAAGAAGAATTTAGAAAATGCCATGAAACAGGTTTCTCTCTGTTTCAGGGTTATTTCCTGAGCAAGCCGGAACCTATCAAGGGTAAAAAACTCGGCAGCAGTAAAATTCTGCTTATGCAGATGATGGTTGAACTACAAAACCCTCAGGCTACAGCTCAATCGGTAGAGCAATTGGTCATCAATGATCCTCTGTTAACCTACCGAATCTTACGAGTAGTCAATTCTGCGGCCTTCAGTCTGCGTCGTGAAATTGAATCACTCTCCCATGCAATCAGCCTTCTTGGTTTTGATCAGATCCGTAAATGGGTCAGCCTGTTTTTAGTTACCGATACTCAGGACAAACCTGAAGAATTAACCATGACCATGCTGGTGCGCGGACGTATGTGTGAACTGCTTGCAGAAATGCTGGGCCGTGATCAGCCGATCAATAACTTTATTGCCGGCCTGTTCTCGAAACTGGATGTGCTTCTGGATATGGAGATGCAGGAATTACTGGATCAGGTACCTTTACAAGCGGATGTCAAAGCAGCTCTTCTTAATCATGAAGGGCAGCTGGGCCAGATTCTGGATCAGGTCTGCCATTACGAAGACGGCGCCTTCGACAATATCGACCTCCTTCTCGAACAACCTTATTACGAAGCCGCTTATCGCCATAGTTTAAGCTGGGCTCAGCAGGTCATGCAGACTCTGAGTGCTGATTCTAAATCATAGCAGTGGGCATTCTTGAGAATTTTGAATTAGTCCTGCTACTTACTTTTACAGCTACAGGCACATCATTCATTACTGCCTCAATGGGCATTGGTGGAGGTGTTTTGTTACTGGCAATTCTAGCAACGACTCTCCCTCCCGCGGCATTGATACCTGTTCATGGGTTGGTCCAACTCGGTTCAAACGCTAACCGGGCAGTTATGACCCGAAAACACATTGACTGGTGCATGGTAAAAAGTTTCACGGCCGGTGCGGTTGTCGGTGCATTTGCAGCATCCTTTGTAGTCATTCAGTTGCCTCTGCATCTTATTCAGCTTTGTGTCGCACTGTTTATCCTATTTCTGGTTTGGGGACCAAAACCAAAGCGGCATCAGGTGAGTGAAAAGGGCCAGGTGGTTTATGGTGCGGCTACAACCTTTCTATCTATGTTTGTCGGTGCAACAGGCCCACTGGTTGCTGGGGTGGTTCACCGTCACAACTATGATAAGCACTCCATTACGGCAACTTTCGCAACCTGCATGAGTTTTCAGCATCTTTTGAAAATGGTGGCTTTTTCTCTGGTTGGATTTGCTTTCTGGCAGTGGTTACCGCTTATTGTCCTGATGATTCTGGGTGGTATGTTGGGAACCTGGCTAGGCCTGAAGATGCTGAATAAAATACCAGCCGGGCAATTTAAAGTGATTTTCAAGACTATAATTACACTGCTTGCCATACGCCTGCTCTGGCAAGCGGGGCAATCACTGTTATAGAAAGCCGGCCTGAAGCCACAATAAAGACTAGGTGCTGATGTTTTCTTTCCCAGAAAACATCTTCATAAAAACACCCGTAATCACTGCCCCGATACCGCCACCTAAAGTATTCAGTAACAGGTCCATCTGGCTTGGATCACGAAAGGGGATTGCTAGCTGCATTAGTTCAATAGATAGGCTCAGCAGGAAGCTGGCACCCAAAGAACAGGCACACGCCACTAGAAGTCCCCTTGCAGAACACAGAATAAAAACCAAAATGCCCATGGGAAAAAAGCCAATGAAATTCAACAACAGATCGCCAGGGCTTATGTTCGGCAAATCTAATCTTTTTTCTAAAGTCTGTAG
>JASBRM010000046.1 GCA_030149405.1 Neptuniibacter sp.
AAGCACAGATATTGGATAATAGATCATCGGCTTATCGTAAATAGGCAGCATCTGCTTAGACACCCCACGGGTAATAGGGTGAAGCCGTGTCCCTGAACCACCAGCAAGTACAATACCTTTATACTTTTTCATTTCCACTCCTGATCATAGGCTCTGATCGTCCTATTTTATCCTATTCTCTCAAGCTTATAATCACCATTAAGAACGCGCTGCCACCAATCACGATTTTCAAGATACCAGACAACGGTTTTCCTTAAGCCGGATTCAAAGCTCTCTTCAGGAACCCAGCCTAATTCATCAGATATCTTGGTTGCATCAATCGCATATCGAAGGTCATGACCAGGACGATCCTTAACAAAGGTAATGAGCTCGTCATAACTGTTTATATTCTCAGGTTTTTCAGGCACGAGTTCTTCCAGCAAAGCACAGATCTTTTTCACAACATCTATATTCGCTTTTTCGTTATGCCCACCGATATTGTACGTCTCTCCAGGCTTTCCTTCGGTCAGCACTTTGTATAATGCACGAGCATGATCTTCTACATATAACCAGTCCCGTACCTGTAATCCATCACCATAAACAGGCAATGGTTTACCGTCTAACGCATTAAGAATCATATGCGGGATTAGCTTCTCGGGGAAATGATAGGGCCCATAGTTATTCGAACAATTAGTTACCAGAACCGGTAACCCAAAAGTGCGATGCCATGTTCTCACCAGGTGGTCAGAACCCGCTTTACTTGCAGAATATGGAGAACTAGGGGCGTAAGGAGTCTCTTCAGTAAACAGCCCGTCATCCTCAAGATCACCGTAAACCTCATCCGTTGAAATGTGGTGAAAACGGAAATTTTCACATTCAGCAGGAGGCTTATCTTCCAGATAGTTACGACTTACTTGTAATAGATTATATGTGCCAACCAGATTGGTTTGGATAAACTGCCCAGGCTCTTCTATAGACCTGTCCACATGTGATTCAGCCGCCAAATGCATGACTGCATCAGGCATATGTTTCTGGAAGACCTCACCCAAAGCCGCAATATCACAAATATCAACATGCTCAAATTGATATCTAGAGTTCTGAGCAACCATATCTAAGGATTCAAGATTTCCTGCATAAGTCAGGCTATCTACATTTACAACCTCATCCGAAGTATTTTCAATGATATGCCGAATCACAGCACTGCCAATAAACCCAGCACCGCCCGTAACTAAAATTTTCATTTAAAATCCTTTATAAAGAACACCCTAGCCAACATCAAAAATCCTAAGCATTCTATATAGTTATGACAAAAAGCGGCTGAGAGAACCACTCAATTTACAACTTATCTTTAACTAAACTTTTTGAACACTTCGACCACGACCGATCCCGTAATACTGCAGACCATGTCGTTCTACCAGATCAGGCTCATAAATATTACGTCCATCGATTATGACCGGGTTAGACAAGCTCTCTTTAATCACCTCAAAGTCTGGCGACCAGAAAGCCCTCCACTCCGTACAAATTACGAGCATATCTGCACCCTGTAAGGCACCTTCTTTGGTTCCAACAAGTTCCAGATCGGCGCGATGACCATAGATACGTTGCGCTTCTTCCATCGCCTCAGGGTCATAAGCACGTACTTTCGCACCTTTTTCCCATAAAGCTTCCATCAGCACTCTACTGGTCGCTTCACGCATATCATCAGTCTTAGGCTTAAATGAAAGCCCCCAGACAGCAATTGTTTTATCCACCAGATCGCCATCAAAAAAATGATCGACATGTTTAAACAACAGATGTTTTTGGCGGTAATTGACGGCTTCTACTGACTTAAGTAGTTCTGCCTCATACTCAATACCATCAGCAGTACGAACAAGAGCCTGTACATCTTTTGGGAAACACGAACCGCCATAGCCGCAGCCTGCATAGATAAAGTGATGACCAATACGCTCATCGGAGCCAATCCCTTTACGTACATTCTCAATATCAGCCCCCAAGCGTTCTGCAAGGTTAGATATTTCATTCATAAAGCTGATTTTGGTCGCCAACATGCAGTTTGCTGCATACTTGGTCAACTCAGCACTCCGCACATCCATAAAGATAATACGGTCGTGATTACGGTTAAATGCAGAATATAGCTCCCGCATCTGAGTTTCTACATGCTCACTATCAGTACCGATAATAATTCGGTCAGGTTTCATACAATCGCTTACAGCAGCCCCTTCCTTTAGAAATTCCGGGTTAGAAGCAACATGAAACGAAAGATCAATATTTCTATCAGAAATGACCGAAGAAACTTTTTCGGAGACCTTATCTGCGGTACCTACAGGCACTGTTGATTTATCCACAATAATTTTCGGCTTATCCATATGCTTAGCAATGGTTTCTGCCACTGCAAGAACATATTTAAGATCCGCAGATCCATCTTCATCGGGGGGTGTACCAACAGCAATGAATTGAATTTCCGCATGGTTTACACCTTCTGCTGCATCCGTCGTGAAGTGCAAACGCCCTTCTTCAAAGTTACTCTGAACTATTGGTGTCAGCCCCGGTTCATAAATCGGAATAATCCCTTTCTTGAGGTTATCCACTTTCTGCTGATCCACATCGACACATACCACATCGTGCCCAACATCAGCCAAAACAGCAGCTTGAACTAAGCCTACGTATCCAATCCCAAAAACTGTAACTTTCATCCATTTTTCCTTTGCCAGTACATCGGAGAGCAGTAATAGGTAGCTCATTTTCCGAAGTCTAAAATTAACGCAATTGCAACATTATAACTAGCAAAAATGAAAAAGTTATTTCTACCTGAGAAGTAAATCTTTAGAGAGGCAATTTATTGATAATTTAGAAGAAAAAAACGGCGACCTCCTGCACAGAGTCGCCGTTTGTTTATCTACCCCCTTGGAAAAAGAGCGCCTCCGAGGAGGCGTTGAGCCAAGGGATTGGTAAATGGGTTACAGTACTAAGCGACGAATATCACTCAGCAAGCTGTTCAGGTATGTCAGGAACTTGCCAGCATCACCACCGTTGATTGCGCGGTGATCATAAGATAGGCACAGAGGCAGCATCTTACGTGGCTCAAACTCTTTTCCGTTCCAACGCGGTTCGATATCTGCTTTAGAGACACCCAGAATCGCCACCTCAGGCGCATTAACGATAGGCGTAAATCCTGTACCGCCGATACCACCCAGGCTGGAAATAGTGAAACATGCTCCCTGCATCTCAGTAGGCTTCAGCTTACGATCTTTCGCTTTACCCGCCAGCTCGATAGCTTCCTTAGAAAGCTCGTAAATACTCTTCTTGTCTGCATCCTTGATTACAGGAACCATCAGACCATTCGGCGTATCTACCGCCATACCTATGTTTACATATTTCTTGTAAACGATGTGTTCGCCATCAGCGTGCAGAGAAGCATTAAACTTAGGATGCTCTTTCAATGCGATTGCAATTGCTTTCAGCATAAATGGCAACGGAGTCAGTTTAACGCCAGACTTTGCAGCCTCATCCTTCATCTCTTTACGGAACGCTTCCAGTTCAGTGATATCAGCTTTATCGAACTGCGTAACGTGAGGGATGTTCAACCAGCAACGGCTCATGTTGTCGCGAGTGACTTTAGCAATTTTGCTTAGTTTTTCGACTTCAATCTCACCGAACTTACTGAAATCCACTTCAGGAATAGCCGGAATACCTGAACCACCGGTAACAGCACCACCTTTAGGCGCTTCAGCCAGCTGTTTCAAGGCACCTTTCACGTATGCCTGAACATCTTCTTTAAGCACACGACCGCGACGGCCTGTTCCTGAAACCAGAGAGAGATCCACCCCGAACTCACGCGCAATAGCACGAACTGCTGGGCCTGCATGAACAGTTTTATTCTTCTTCTCCAGCGCTGCTTTATCCACATTACCCGCTGCTGCTGCCTTAGCTGGCGCCGCAGGTGCTGGGGCTGGTGCAGCTGGAGCAGATGCAGTTGGTACAGCAGCCGGAGCGGCTGGCGCAGGTACCGCACCACCTGAAACTTCAAGTTCCAGTAGCAGATCGCCTTCGTTAACCGTATCGCCTTCGTTGATTTTCATGGAAACGACAGTACCTGCTTTAGGAGCTGGTACTTCCATGGAAGCTTTATCTGTTTCCAGTACGATCAGGCTATCGCCTTCCTCAACGCTGTCACCGTCTTTCACCAGGACTTCAACAACGTCTACATCAGTCGCACCCGACAGATCAGGGATCAGAACATTTTCTTTACCACCTGCAACCGGTGCAGGCGCTTCTGCTGGTGCAGCTTCTTGAGCAGGAGCGGATGCCGGAGCTGCCTCTGCAGGCGCTGCAGAACCACCCACCTGCAGTTCCATTAACAGATCACCTTCATTGACTTGATCATCAACACTGATCTTCATGGAAACAACCACACCATCTTTAGGTGCTGGCACTTCCATAGAAGCCTTATCTGTTTCAAGAACGATCAGGCTATCGCCTTCAGAGACGGTGTCACCATCTTTAGCCAGCACTTCAACCACATCGACATCTGTTGCGCCAGATAGGTCTGGGATCAGGACATTCTCAACCGCGGAAGCCGCAGCTGGAGCAGCAGGGGCTGGCGCAGCTTCAGGAGCTGCTGCCGGAGCAGGCGCTTCTTCAGCCGCTGGAGCTGTTGCGGCACCCGCACCAGTATCCAACTCAAGCAGAAGATCACCTTCGTTAACTTGGTCGTCGACATTGATTTTCATGGAAACAACAACACCACTGTGGGTTGCTGGCACTTCCATCGATGCCTTATCTGTTTCCAGAACAATCAGGCTGTCGCCTTCACTGATGCTATCGCCGTCTTTCACCAGTACTTCAACAACATCAACATCCGTAGAACCTGACAGGTCTGGCACAGTAATTGTGATAATACTCACTTTGAATTCCTCCAGTTCAAACTGTTAAGAAGTTCATCGCAGACTTAAACAGTCCACGGTGCCGGTTTAGCCGGATTGATGTTGAACTTCTGCATGGCCTTGACGACTTCAGCGCCTTCAACCTTGCCCTCTTCCTGGAGTGCTCTCAAAGCAGCCAGAACTACGTAGTAACGGTTAACTTCAAAGAATTCACGCAACTTACTGCGAGCATCTGAACGACCGAAGCCATCTGTACCCAGCACTTTAAAGTTACGAGGAATGTATTCACGAAGCTGATCTGCATAAGAACGCATGTAGTCAGTAGACGCGATAACCGGACCTTCGCCACGGCTTTCGATGCATTCTGTCACATAGGCTTTCTTAGGCTCAGCTTCTGGATTCAACATATTCTCACGAGCAACTGCCATGGCATCACGGCGCAGTTCGTTAATCGATGTTGTGCTCCAGATATCTGACTCGATACCGAACTCTTCGCTCAGAATTTCAGCAGCAGCTTCAACTTCACGAAGAATAGTGCCACAGCCCATCAACTGAACTTTCTTATCAGAACTCTTACCTTCCTTAAGCAGATACATACCTTTGATGATGCCATCTTCAGCACCCTGAGGCATTG
>JASBRM010000052.1 GCA_030149405.1 Neptuniibacter sp.
CAGGGGGAAAGTTTAAGAAGAAAAGAAAATGGTGAAATACTACCTATATGGATATCAATCAGTACCATTCAGGACACATCAGATGAACAAAGCTATGTAGTGGTTTTTTCAGATATATCTCAGCTTAAAGAGGCCGAGAGAAAATTGGAAAAGTTTGCCCATTATGACAACCTGACCAACCTACCGAACCGCTCCCTGTTCTATGACAGGATCGAATCCGCACTTTCCCGATCAGCTAGATCCGGTAAAAAAACCGCATTACTTTACATTGATATCGACTATTTCAAACAAATCAACGATAGCATTGGCCATCAGGCAGGGGATTTACTCTTAATTGAAACGGCAAAACGCATTAGCAACCAAATACGCCCGGGTGATACTGTATCGCGTTTGGGTAGTGATGAATTTACTGTAATTCTCTCGGAACTGGATGATGCCGATGGCGTTCAGGATATTGCACGTAATATCCAACTAGAAATGCAACAGCCTATTCTTCTTGGTGGTAAGGATATAAATACATCCGCCAGTATTGGCATTGCGATATTCCCCGATGATGGGCTTGAAGCTGAGCAACTGATCAAGCATGCCGATACTGCGATGTTTCATGTTAAACAAAGCGGGCGCAATGACATCATGTTTTTTGATAAAAACCTGAATGCATATGCAGAAGCCCGTATTCAACTGGAGAACCACCTCAAGAAAGCCCTGTATTCAGATGAACTCTTCTTGGTGTATCAGCCTCGATACAGCATTGATGGTAAGCAAGTGATATCGGCAGAAGCACTTCTCCGCTGGAACCATCAAAGCAAAGGGTCAATTCCACCCTCTGAATTTATTCCGCTGGCTGAGTCCAGCGGACTCATTGTTGAAATTGGTCAGATGGTTTTACTTAAAGCATGTGAAGCTGCGGCTAACTGGAACCAAAAATACCAAAAAGAGGTGTCGGTTTCTGTCAACCTTTCTGCCAGACAACTCCATGATTCTAATATTTTAAGCGACATCGAAAATGCTTTAAATGCATCAGGTCTGGACCCTTCGCTACTTGAACTCGAGATCACTGAGACCATGGTGATTCAGGATATGGACATGGTCATTGCCCGTTTAGAGGCCATCAGAAAAATTGGCGTACGCCTATCAGTTGATGATTTTGGTACAGGTTATTCGTCCCTGATTTACTTAAAACGCCTACCGGTGAGCACCGTCAAAATTGATAAATCCTTTATCGATGACGTCCCGGGTACATCAGATGGTGAGAACCTGATTAAAGCTGTCATTTCTATGTCCCACTCCCTCAACCTGAATGTGGTGGCTGAAGGGGTGGAAACAGAAGAGCAGCTGTCTTTCTTAACAGAACATCACTGCGATGAGATTCAGGGTTTCCTTCTCGGCAAACCCGATTCTGCGCAAGCCCTTGAGAAACGACTGGCTACCTAACTCTGCTCAGGGCCTGAACATACTGATTTTTATAAGCATTGTATAAGCGAACTGTTAAGCAGTTAAAATCTCGTCATCCAGCCAGCGCGCAATCATTAACCCAAATTCGTTGACAATGTCTGCGCCTGGAAAGCCCAGACTCAGCGCCTCACCTATTGCTTCGAGATCACAACCTTCACAAAGATAATTGATCGCCGCATATTCGACAGCAGAAACACTTCTAAAGTGTGGCGAATAGCCCTTTCTCCAGGTCATAACATGCATGGGTTCATCTAACGCAACCACTTGCGGTGGAACTTCCTCTTGGTTAATCGCGTGCCAGATATCCAAAGTGTTAAAGTGATGCAAACACAATTTAAGCGTCGGGACTGGTGAAAATTTTTCAATACTCACGCCTTCAGCTGCAAGCTTTTCAAGAGCTTCTCGAGTTATAACATCAGCATTGGAACCATCAAAAGCACGCCTTAAGGTCCAATCCAGATGCGCTAGCTCAGCAACTTCCTGATCATGCTTAAGCACCTGTGCAAGATGCTCTGGAAACGCCTGTCCGTAAAGTCCAATATTGCTGTGTTCTGAAGTATTCGCTTGCACATAAGAACCAGCTAATCTTTCAAACCACTCATCACCTATATAAGATGCGGTATGTTCAAACGTATCCCGCAAAACCTCAGTAAGACGGATACGATATGCATTATGGTAGATTGCCAAACGCTGTTTCGATCCTAATCCATGCTTTGAATCGGCAACCCAATCAGCACTTCGGCATTCAGGATCGAGAACTAAACTCTGAAAATCATTTTGGAGCGTAGCGAGACTCATACAGCAACCTTCTGTGAAAAGACCTCATCGGCAATCGTTCGCGCCTGCCCCAGTTCAGCAAGTAGCTCTTCAAGCTCTGGGATATTATCGTCGCGCTCAATCATCGTTGGGATAAAACCAAAACGCTGTAAAGCTTCCTTGTACAATGTCCAGACATCTTTACAGACCGGATGATCGTGTGTGTCGATGATATGGTCACCGTTGTTCTGATGACCTGCCAGATGAAACTGTTTTACGCTACCTACCGGCACACCATTTATAAACTCAGATGCGTCAAATCCATGATTGAAGGAACTGACATAAATATTGTTTATGTCCAGTAACAACTGACAGCCTGTTCTTTGGCAAACCTCTGTCAGAAACTCCCATTCAGTCATTTCTGACTCTTGAAATTCCACATAGCTGGAAACATTCTCCAGAACTAACGGGCGCTGCAAATATTCCTGGACTTGATTAACATTGCGCGTAACCACCTGCAACGCTTCTTCAGAAAATGGCAAAGGCAGCAAGTCGTGCAAATTCCGTCCATGTACCCCTGTCCAGCATAAATGATCAGACAACCACATCGGCTGGATGCGTTGTTCTAATTTTTTAAGTTTCCTTAAATATTCAGGGTCAACACCTTTTATCGCGCCAATTGACATAGAAACACCATGCATGACCATTGGGTAATCCGCGCGAATTTTATCTAACATGACTAATGGCTTACCGCCATCAACCATATAGTTATCAGAGATGACCTCCAGCCAGTCAACTGGCTGTGATTTTTCCAGAAAATCATGGTAGTGCTGAGTACGCAAACCAAGCCCAAAACTAAAGGTCATCTTCGTCACCTATTAACTAATTTAATAATTACTTAGGATTTAATGTCAGAGATAACGCCGTCGTTATCCAGGCACTCTTTTGCAGTCATTGCTTTGAAGCCATGGCCACCACACACATTCTGACCTTTACAGCTGTGCTCAGCAGTTTTGCAATCTGAGTTACCTTTACAAGAATGCACCCCATAACAGTGAACCTTATCACCAGCACCGATAGAAGCACCGTGACTGCCTGCTGGAGCCTCAGCAGCCATAGCAGATGCACTGAAAGCTACAGCAAGTGCTGCAGAAGCAAAAGTAGTTGTTTTTTTAATTGTGCTCATAACATTATCTCCCTAGATAATTGTTGCAGGCTTAAGGCCCATGATCATTAATGTCTGTTTAAAAGCATTACTTAAGTAATGTGTTTTCATCAGAACCTTCGATCTGGATTTAGTTCCAAAATAATTTTGGATCTACCACCTCAATTACTAAAACACGACAATCCAAGCAGCATTACTGATAGAAACAAAAAGGCCCGCGTCTCTCGACGCGGGCCTTTCAGCGTTTGTTTTGAGGGTTCAGATTACAGCTTAGGACCCGCTGCAATGATCTCTTCAGAAACACCTTCAAACTTCTTGAAGTTTTCAACGAACTGACCGATCAGATCTTTCGCTGTAGCATCGTAACCTGCTTTGTCTTCCCAAGTATCGCGTGGGTTAAGCAGAGAAGTATCAACACCTTCAACAGCTACTGGCACTTCCAGGTTCAGGCCTTCAAGTTTCTGAGTCTCAACACCGTTCAGGGAACCATTCTGGATTGCAGAGATGATGCCACGAGTCGTTGGGATGCTGAAACGCTCACCTGTTCCGTATGAACCACCAGTCCACCCAGTGTTAACCAGAAAAACTTTTGAACCGAATTCTTCAATACGCTTCATCAGCAGTTCAGCGTAAACGCGTGCTGGGCGTGGGAAGAATGGCGCACCAAAACAAGTAGAGAATGTAGACTTGATACCGCCGCCAGAGCCCATTTCTGTGGAGCCAACCAGTGCAGTGTAGCCAGACAGGAAGTGGTAAGCTGCTGCTTCTTTAGTCAGAACAGAAACAGGAGGCAGCACGCCAGTCAGGTCACAAGTCAGGAATACGATTGCATTCGGCTCTTCACCCATGTTCGATACAGTACGTTTTTCAACGTGCTGCAGAGGGTATGCACAGCGGCCGTTCTCTGTCAGAGACGTATCATCGTAATCAGCCGTACGCTCTTCATTCAGTGTCACGTTCTCAACGATTGCACCAAAACGAATTGCGTCCCAGATAATAGGTTCGTTCTTCTGGCTCAGATTGATGGTTTTAGCGTAGCAACCACCTTCCAGGTTAAATACAACACCTTTGCCCCAGCCGTGCTCATCATCACCGATCAGGTAACGTGAAGGGTCAGCAGACAGTGTTGTTTTGCCTGTACCAGACAGACCGAAGAACAGAGTAGTGCTGTTGTCATCACCAACGTTTGCAGAGCAGTGCATTGGCAATACATCTTTCTCTGGCAACAGGAAGTTCTGTACCGAGAACATCGCCTTCTTCATTTCACCCGCATAGCGCATACCAGCCAGTAGAACTTTGCGCTTAGCGAAGTTGATGATTACACAGCCATCACTGTTTGTACCATCACGCTCTGGATCACATTCGAAACCAGCAACGTTAAGGATCTGCCACTCTTCTTTGCCCTTAGGGTTGTACTCCGCAGGGCGAATGAACAGGTTCTGACCGAACAAGTTCTGCCACGCCGTCTGAGTAGTCATACGTACAGCAAGATAATGGCTTGGATCTGAACCTACGTGTACATTTGAAACGTAGTGTTCTTTGTCTGCTACGAACTCTTCAACGCGAGTCCATAGAGCATCAAATTTGTCAGCATCGAATGGGCGGTTGATGTTGCCCCAATCGATTGAATCAGAAGTACTTGGCTCATCCACGATGAAACGATCCATCGGTGAACGACCAGTACGCTTACCTGTAGTTACTACCAGTGCCCCCGTGTCGGCAAGAATGCCTTCATCGTTTGCAACAGCTTTTTCAACCAACTGCGCACGGCTAAAATTTTCGTGTGCAATATTAACAGAATCTTTGGTCATTACTGGGTTCCCTTGGCATAGGCGCCAATAACGTTACCTATAAGGCTTATAAGGCTAGTGTAATTATGAGTGTCGTAATTATAAGGAGGCGTATTATGCACAAAAAAACACCGATACGCCATTATTAAGAGCAGTTCGCATTTGACCTGAAGCAAATTAACCGACTAATGGACCTGTTGATTGCTTGTTCCGGGCCCAGCGTTTGCAAATAGTGCCTCAATATCGGCACTGTCAAAACGATAATGAGCATTACAAAACTGGCAATTTACATCAATCTGACCACGCTCCTCGATCACTTCCAGTAACTCGCTTTTATCAACAAGCTTTAAAGAAGCCTCGCTGCGTTCACGGGAGCAAGTGCATTTGAAACAAAGTTGATCCGGTTCGTATAAACGGCATTGTTCTTCGTGGAAGAGTCTATACAACAGTGTTTCGTTATCAAGGTTGAGTAACTCTTCGCTTTTCAGGGTCGCAGCAAGGTGAGTTATGCGTTCCCAGTCTTCTTCAGCCGTACCTTCCGCCGGTAACACCTGAAGTAATAAACCAGAAGCGGTTTCGCCATCAGAGACCAGATGGACCTGAGTCGGTAACTGTTCGGAACTGGCAAAATAATTTTCCAGACATGCCGACAGGCTATCGCCTTCCAAAGGAACAACACCCTGATATGCCTGCCCCTTCTCGGGTTGTACTGTGATGACGACCTGGCCGTCTTTCATCAGTTCGACAAAACTGGCATCTGAAGAGATCTCACCTTCGTAACGAGCAATCGCTCGAAGCTCCAGATTGTGCGTAGATTCCGCCAGCAGCAATCCAACATCACCTTTGCCTATCGCCTGAAGGCTAATGCGCCCCTCAAACTTCAAATTTGAACTCAGCAAAGAAATTGCAGCGAGCATTTCGCCCAGAATTTGCTGAATAACGATGGGATAGTCGTGATTTTCAAAACAGTCACTGCAGGTCTGTTTCAAACCACAAACAACACCACGGATATCCAATTCATCAAACAGGACTCGTTGAATTTGATCAGGATTACTCATTAATAACGTCTACATGGTTAGCTGGCAGAAATGCCAGACAAAGGAATAATAT
>JASBRM010000054.1 GCA_030149405.1 Neptuniibacter sp.
ACGAACCAGAGCATTCAAACAGCAGATCAATGGCCAGCTCTTTCCATGGCAGATCTTCCGCATCAGATTCGCTGAGAACCTCTATGGCATCACCATCAATCAAAAGCTGCTTGCCATTATTCTCAACAGGCACCGGAAAACGACCATGGGTGGTATCGTATCGAGTCAGATAGGTTACAGTGTCCAGATCAGAGAGTTCATTAATTGCGACTACCCGGAACAGTTTCTGTAAACCCTTCTCATAAATCGCACGCAGCAAACACTGACCAATTCGGCCATACCCATTAATTGCGATGCGATAGCTCAATCTATTTCCCGTCCTTTATAACTAAAAACGGCCTGCATCAGGCAGGCCGCTTAAAGAGTCTTGCTTAGAGTACAGATTTAACGGTTTCTACAACATTCTCAGTTGTGAAACCAAAGTGTTTGAACAGATCACCTGCAGGTGCAGACTCACCGAAAGTACGCATGCCTACGATAGCGCCGTTCAAACCAACGTACTTGTACCAGAAGTCCGCTTGCAGAGCTTCAACCGCAACACGTGCAGTCACAGCCGCTGGCAGTACAGATTCACGGTATTCAGCAGACTGCTGATCGAACAGACCCGTTTCAGGCATTGATACCACACGAACCTGCTTACCTTCTGCAGCCAGAGCTTCAGCAGCATCCATTGCCAGACCCACCTCAGAACCCGTAGCGATCAGGATCGCATCCGGCTGACCGTCAGTATCACGCAGGATGTAACCACCCTTAGCAATATTAGCCAGCTGTTCAGGAGTGCGCTGCTGGTGCGGCAGACCCTGACGCGAGAATACCATCGCGGTTGGACCATCAACACGCTCAAGCGCTGCTTTCCAAGCTACTGCGGATTCAACCGCATCACATGGACGCCAGCAGCTCATGTTTGGTGTATGACGCAGGTTAGCTACTTGCTCAACTGGCTGGTGAGTTGGGCCATCTTCACCCAGACCGATAGAATCGTGAGTGTAAACGTGGATAGCACGTTGGCGCATCAATGCAGCCATACGTACAGCATTACGAGCGTATTCCATGAATACCAGGAAGGTTGCGCCGTACGGAATGAAACCACCGTGCAGTGCGATACCATTCATGATTGCAGACATACCGAATTCACGTACGCCGTAGAACAGGTAGTTGCCGGAAGCATCATCTTTTTCAACACCTTTACAACCAGACCACAGCGTCAGGTTTGAACCAGCAAGGTCTGCAGATCCGCCCAGCAGTTCTGGTAGCATTGGGCCGTAAGCGTTCAATGCATTCTGAGATGCTTTACGGGAAGCAACTGTCTCGCCTTTCTCTGCAACTTCTGCAATGTATGCATCTGCTTTCTCAGAGAAGTCCGCTGGCAGCTCACCAGAGATACGACGCAGTAGTTCATCAGCCAGTTCTGGGTATTCAGCACGGTAAGCCGCGAAGCTTTCATTCCATACGTTTTCAGCGTGATTACCTGCTTCCTGAGCATTCCAGTCCGCTGCGATATCCGCTGGAATTTCAAATGCAGGATGTTCCCAACCCAGACGCTCACGGGTCAGGGCAATCTCGTCATCACCCAGTGGCGCACCGTGGCAATCTTCTTTACCTTCTTTGTTCGGAGAACCGAAACCGATCACTGTTTTACAGCAGATCAGTGTAGGCTGTTCTGTATTTTCCTGAGCCGCCTCAATCGCCGCACGGATCTGATCAGCGTCGTGACCATCAACATTCGGGATCACCTGCCAGCCATAAGATTCAAAACGTTTAACGTTATCGTCGGTGTACCAACCTTCAACTTCACCGTCGATAGAGATGCCATTGTCATCCCAGAATGCGATCAGCTTACCCAGGCCCAAAGTACCCGCCAGAGAGCATGCTTCGTGGGAGATACCTTCCATCAAACAGCCATCGCCCATGAACACATAAGTATTGTGATCAATGATCTCATGACCTTCGCGGTTGAACTGTGCAGCCAGAGTTTTCTCTGCAACAGCAAAACCTACAGCGTTGGTAATACCCTGACCTAAAGGACCGGTAGTCGTTTCAACACCCGGGCAGTATCCGTATTCTGGATGACCTGCAGTCTTAGAATGAAGCTGACGGAAGTTTTTCAGATCGTCGATAGAAACATCATAGCCAGTCAGATGTAACAGGCTGTAGATCAGCATAGAGCCATGTCCGTTAGATAGAACAAAGCGATCACGGTCAAACCACTGTGGGTTGTTAGGGTTGTGCTCCATGAAATCATTCCACAGCACTTCAGCGATATCCGCCATACCCATTGGGGCACCCGGGTGACCTGATTTAGCTTTCTGGACTGCATCCATGCTCAACGCGCGAATCGCGTTGGCAAGTTCTCTACGAGAGGACATTAACTCAGCTCCTGGGCGTAAGCCCAAATAAAGAAGGTTCGGAAAAAAATTGGGCGCAATTTTCTCGCAGATAGCCATTCTCTTCAAATAAGAATTGCACTTTCTGAGCAAAAATGAGCGATTTTCATCCAAAATTTGATAATTCTCATGCTCAGGCAGTCGCAATCGTATGCATTTAACTTAAGTCGCGGGTAGAATACGCGCTAATTTTTTATTCGGAAGGCACACCGCCTGCTAAACTTCTAAAGCTTCTGGCAACACTTGCAGCCTCTCCAGATCATTTTGTTTGAAGGTATAAATTACGATGAGCGAATACGGCTTATTTACATCTGAATCAGTTTCCGAAGGCCATCCGGACAAGATTGCGGATCAGATTTCTGACGCAGTTCTAGATGCAATCATTGCGGAAGACAAATATGCCCGCGTTGCTTGTGAAACTATGGTTAAAACCGGTGTTGCCGTAGTATCTGGTGAAATCACAACTTCTGCCTGGGTTGATCTGGAAGATCTGGTACGAAAGGTAATCTGTGATATCGGTTATACCTCTTCTGAAGTGGGTTACGATGGCGAGACCTGTGGTGTCATCAACATCATCGGTAAACAGTCTCCTGATATCAATCAGGGTGTAGACCGCTCGAAGCCAGAAGATCAGGGCGCTGGCGACCAGGGTCTGATGTTCGGTTACGCATCAAACGAAACTGACGTACTGATGCCTGCGCCAATTACCTATTCACATCGCTTGGTTGAGCGCCAGGCGGAAGCACGTAAGTCAGGCTTGCTGCCATGGTTACGTCCTGATGCGAAGTCACAGCTGACTTTCCGTTACGAAAACGGCAAACCTGTGGCAGTAGATGCGATCGTTCTTTCTACTCAGCACAATCCTGAAGTTTCCCAGTCTGACCTGCGCGAAGCGGTGATGGAGCTGATCATCAAACACACCATCCCTGCCGAGTGGCTGACTAAGGATACTCAATACCACATCAACCCAACCGGCAACTTTGTAATCGGTGGCCCTGTAGGTGACTGTGGTTTAACGGGTCGTAAGATTATTGTTGATACCTATGGCGGCATGGCTCGTCACGGTGGTGGTGCCTTCTCGGGTAAGGACCCATCAAAAGTTGACCGTTCTGCAGCTTACGCTGGTCGTTATGTCGCTAAGAATATCGTTGCTGCTGGCCTGGCAGATCGTTGTGAAATTCAGGTTTCCTACGCGATTGGTGTTGCAGAGCCAACGTCTGTTTCCATCAACACATTTGGCACAGGCAAGATCTCCGATGAGAAGATCATCCAGCTGGTTCGCGAGCACTTTGATCTACGTCCATACGCGATCACAACGATGCTGGACCTTCTTCATCCAATGTATCAGCCGACTGCAGCTTATGGTCACTTTGGCCGCAACCCATTTGAAATGGAGTATAAAGGTGAAACATTTACTGCTTTCACCTGGGAGCGCACCGATAAAGCGGATGCATTGAGAGAAGCGGCCGGACTATAAACATCTTTTTAAAACAAATGTTTAAAAACAAAGCACCTTCGGGTGCTTTTTTATTGCCTATAAAAAAATATATAGTAATAATAAGGGTTTACTGTTTCATAAAGATAATAAATGCAGCTTAGCAACTACAGCATCCGTAATAAGCTTATAGGGCTTGTCACCATTCTGGTCATTGGCATCCTCGCGACTTCCAGTCTGGCTTTTTATTTTTCTTACCAAGACACCACAAACAGTAAAAAAGAGATCATCCGCAGTGTGGTCCAGTCTTCTATTAGTCAAATCAATTCATTAAAAGAACAACAACTTCCTGACTCAGAATATCTAAAACAGCTCAAACATGTGGTTTATTCCACCAGATATTCTGAACTAGAATATTTATACCTTCTGGATAACAGAAACCGGTTTGTTTTCCATCCAGAAAAACCTGAACTTGAAGGCCTCTCAATTTCAACACTGAAATCCGTTTCTCACCCAGAGATGTTTCTTGAGGGTATAGAGAAAACGGTCACGAACCGTTCTAACTTCTGGACCATTATGTGGCCTCGCCCTGACGGTGGCCCGGCAATCAAAAAGTTGACCTATGCTGAAGTTATACCGAATACAGAATTCATACTAGCAACGGGAATTTACCTAGATGATCTCGGTCCTCTGTATCTCAAACGAGCGGCCAGCTATGCAACCATTACCGTTATAGTGCTGCTTGTAGCTATATTTGCTGCTCTGATTATTTCCAGAAACCTGGTACAACCCATCATCCGTTTATCTGATCAAATGGAAGACCTTTCCAGAGGTGATATGGGACAGGAATTCCAATCCATCTTACGCCAGGATGAGATTGGAAAAATGGCCAGAACACTTGAGCATTTCAGAAACAATCTACTCGAGAATCAACGCCTCAAACATATGCAGGAACATTTCAGATTTCTGGAAAGCTTTGATCCGGTAACGCGACTCTACAACAGACAAGCCATGGGCGAAGCCATTGAACGAGAAATACTGCGTAATCATGAAAATCAGGACCCGATTTTCTTTCTGAATATCCGCTTCGACCTTCTGAGAAATTTGACGATAGAACTGGGGGAGGAGCAGCGGGATCTCATTCTTATCGAAACAGCAAAGCGTTTGCGACGTCTGCTCAACTTCAACCACAGGTTAGGCCGCCTTTCAGAAGGCAGCTTTGGTCTTCTGCTGTTGAACCCTCCTCAGGACGACAGCATCGATAGCCTGGCTAAATCAATTCTTGAAACTATAGAAAAGCCAATCCAGCTGGATACTGTGCAAGTTCAGATCTCTGCGCGCTTAGGTATTACCTCATTCCCGGAAGATGGCGAACAACCTTTCGAACTCTTGGGCAGAGCAGAGCTGGCAGCAAAAGAAGCCAGAAAGAGAGAGCAGGGCTGGATCATGTTCAATGCCATCCGCCAAACTCAGGATGAGCAGAAGATGGAACTGTGGCAGGACCTCTCAACTGCTCTGGATCAGGACCAGTTCCACCTGGTTTTCCAACCATTATTCGACCTCAATTTTAACGCACCACTCGCAGCTGAGGTTCTTCTAAGATGGAACCACCCAGAACGCGGGCCGATCTCACCAGCGGTATTTGTTCCGCTTGCTGAACAAAGTGGTTTGATTTCCAGACTGGATCACTGGGTGCTCAATGCTGTTGCCAAACAATGTCGCGTCTGGCTTGACAAAAAACTGCCGTTCCCGAAAGTAGCGATTAACCTTTCTGGAATCAGTTTCATGCGCGCAGATTTCGAAGATAAGTTACAAAGCATTTTCAATGCGCATAATGTCAACCTGCGTCACATAGAGCTGGAATTAACAGAAGGGGTTCTGATAGAAGACCTCAGCCGTATCCAGGAAAAGCTCAATCGTGTCAGGAAGACTGGCGTAAGCATTTCTATTGATGACTTTGGTACTGGTTATTCATCGTTGAGCCGTATTAAAAGCCTGCCAGTGGATAACATCAAAATTGATAAATCATTTATTGATGATCTCGAAAACAGCCCACAGAATCTAAAAATAGTTCAGGCAATCATCCTTATGGCACATGGGCTTCAGCTCAAGGTTGTTGCCGAAGGTGTTGAAACTGAAAATCAACTCTCCATTCTCAGGAAAGAGCAGTGTAATATCGTGCAAGGTTATTTACTGAGTCGCCCGCTGCCTGTTTCCGAATTTGAAGCCCTGCTTGATGAAGATCTAGTAATTGAAGGCTAAAGCTGGCAGCCAACACAAATAGGTTTATTAATGCGTATGCCGCGTTTTTATGACCCTCAGGATCTTAATGAGGGCATGACTATTGAATTGTGTGAAAATGCAGTCCAACACATCAGCAGAGCGCTGCGTATGCGCCCTGGTGAAACCATTAAGCTCTTCAACGGTGACGGCTCCGACTACCTGGCAACGCTTGCATCAGTTGAAAAACGCTCTGTCCGTGCCCACATAGATAAAAAGTTAGACGTGCCGGTTGAAAGCAATCTGAAAATTCATATCGGACAAACTCTTTCCCGTGGCGAAAGAATGGACTATGCCGTTCAGAAAAGCACCGAGATGGGAGTGAATGAAATTACTCCTCTTTTTTCTGAACGCTGTGAAGTGAAGCTACCGACTGAACGCCAACCTAAACGCGTTCAGCATTGGCAACAAACGGCCATTAGTGCTTGCGAACAAAGCGGCAGAGTAGTCCCTCCAAAAATACAGGCGCCACAAAAGCTTAGAGACTGGCTAGCTGCACAAACGGCTGACCTTAAATTTGTGCTTCATCACCATAGTGAGAAGCCACTGGAGCAACTGGAACCACCTGAATCAATCGCTCTCTTAATAGGGCCAGAAGGCGGTCTTACAGAAGACGAAGTTGAACTTGCACAGGAATATGGTTTCCAACCGCTGACTTTAGGCCCCAGAGTGATGCGCACAGAAACAGCGCCGGTTGCAGCGTTGGCAGTCTTAAATTACTTGTGGGGTGATATTTAACCTCCACTTACAACCTTTACAGGAAACAGATCATGGCCGTCAGACTTGGCGTAGTAATGGACCCTATCGATGGGATCACATATAAAAAAGACAGCACGCTAGCAATGCTTTGGGCCGCTCAGCAAAAGGGCTGGGAAATCTGGTACATGGAACAACACCACCTGTTCTCCAAAGATGGTGAAGCTAAAGCTAAAATGGCACCGCTGGAAGTTTTCATGGACCCTGAAAACTGGTTCAAACGCGAAGAATATCAAACCAGAAAGCTCTCTGATTTAGATGTAATTCTGATGCGCAAAGATCCACCATTTGATAATGAATTTATTTACACCACCTATCTTCTGGAACAAGCAGAGAAAGATGGCTCCCTAATCGTTAACAAACCCCAAAGCCTCAGGGACTTTAACGAAAAACTTTTCGCCACTCATTTCCCTCAATGCTGCCCACCTGTATTAGTAAGCAAGAATGCAGAACTATTAAGGGAATTCCATAAAGAACACGGGGATGTTATTTTCAAACCTCTGGATGGCATGGGTGGATCGCAAATCTATCGCATAAAAGAAGACGGGCTGAACCTGGGGGTGATTATTGAAACCCTGACAGAGCATGGCCAGCAAACCATCATGGCGCAAAAATACATTCCAGAAATTGTGGATGGCGATAAGCGCATCCTGATGGTGGATGGTGAACCGGTTCCTTATGCACTGGCCCGAATTCCAACAGGTGGTGAAACCCGCGGCAACCTGGCCGCAGGCGGACGCGGAGAAGGTAGAGAACTCACCGAGAGGGACTACTGGATTTGCCAGCAGGTTGCGCCCACACTTAAAGAACAGGGCCTGATCTTTGTAGGATTGGATGTGATTGGTGACTACCTGACAGAGATTAATGTCACCAGCCCAACATGCATCCGGGAACTGGATAACCAGTATAATCTGGATATAGGCATGCAATTAATGGATGCTATTGAATCCAGATTGCAATAGTAAGCGAAGAGAGGCGTATAAGAGTGAGCACCATGGCGGCCCCAGCAGTCAGCGCATTTGACCGTTTTGGTTTCACTCTTTTTTTTGCGACCGCTTTACACGCAATCACGATCATCGGTATCACCTTCACCGCTGATGATAAGACCCCGCCACAGAAAACCATTGAAGTCACACTCGCCCAGTTTGACCAGAAGGAAGTGCCAAAAAAAGCCGACTTTATAGCTCAGGCCAATCAACAGGGCAGTGGTAGAAATGAGGATAAAGCGCTTCCTGCGACTAATCAGCAGGCAGAGTTTCAAGATAAAAAAATCAATGAACAGTCCGCACGACTGAATCCACTGGTGGCATCTTCCGTTTCCCCAGAGCAGCCCAAACCTGATGTTAAAAAGCCTGATAAAAAAGCTGAAACTACCGCTCAGGCACAACCGGTCAAAAAACAAGTTATCACCACTCAGGCCAATAAAATCGAGAAAGTGACGACTAAGACGGAACAACCAAAGCCACAGAAAGCAGCCTCTCCACCACCGGGGGTTTCCACTTCCCTGTTAGCTCGCAGTCTTGAGATGGCAAGCCTACAAGCAGATCTGGATAGTCACCGTGAGCTCATGGCCAAAAAACCACGGGTAAAGCGCTTAACATCAGCGTCCACAAAAAAACGCGAAGATGCTTTATACCTAGACAACTGGCGTAAAAAAATCGAGCACATAGGCAACCTCAATTACCCGGACGAAGCCAGAAAAAACAAGCTTTATGGCAGTCTTCGCTTGCTGGTCGCAATTCATCCGGATGGGTCAGTAAAAGACATTGAAATTTTAGAGTCTTCGGGACGTAAGATCTTAGATGATGCGGCGGTGCGCATAGTTCGCCTCGCTGCACCTTTTCAACCCTTCCCGGTCGAGATGAAAAAAAATACGGACCTTTTGGAGATAATCCGTACCTGGAAGTTTGAGAAAAAGGCATACGTATACTAATCCTTAATACAGTGCATTT
>JASBRM010000062.1 GCA_030149405.1 Neptuniibacter sp.
GGGTGGTTGTGCGTTTCCACTTTCATCAAGATATGGATATCTTCGTCGTTGGCGCCGTATTCTTTGCTCTCTGGATTCGGGAAGAAGCGGCCTGCACGCGAACCTTCGATCACCGCAGAGTTATCGCTATAGGCCGACAACACGCCCTCACCGCTCAGATTAGTGGTGTTACGGATCATGGCAAACAGCGATTTATCCTGCGCTTCACCATCGATATCCCATGAAGCGTTAAAGATCTTGTGACGGCAGTGCTCAGAGTTCGCCTGAGCAAACATCATCAATTCAACATCTGTAGGATTTCGGTTGAGATCAATGAAACTTTCTACAAGGTAGTCAATTTCATCTTCAGCAAGCGCCAGCCCTAACTCAACGTTGGCTGTTACCAAAGCGTCACGACCACCTGAAAGAATATCAACGGTTGTCAGCGGCTTAGGCTGCTCTTCAACAAAAAGGTCTGCTGCAGCATCTATACTTGGTAGAACAGCTTCAACCATGCGGTCAAATAACTGATCTGCAACGATCTGCTGTTCTTCACCAGACAGTGGAGAAGCAGACTGCACGTAATAAGCTATACCGCGCTCAAGGCGCTTAATTGACTGCAAACCACAGTTATGAGCGATATCAGTCGCCTTAGAGGACCAAGGTGAAATAGTCCCTGGACGCGGGACTACCAAATACAGCTGTCCACTTGGTTGCTGAACCTCTGCTTTAGGTCCGTAGCGCAGAATACGTTCAAGAATTTGCTGTTGTTCATCCGATAATGCTTGTGACAGATCGGAAAAGTGCATAAATTCAGCATATAAACCTGTGATAGCAGGATTTTTAGACTGAAGAACTGAAAGTAGCTTTTCATGACGAAAAGCTGAAAGAGCAGGTGCTCCACGCAGTGCCAGCATCTCTTATAGAGCCTCTTGGTAGCTGTGCCTTTTCCGGCAGGGGTTACAGGAGAAATTCAGGCTGTGAATTTTACCGAATCAGCCTGCTGGATACCAGAAAAGCTGTACGATGTTTGATATTACCCGCAAAAAAGATGCTGCTTACGCTTTAGCCATCCTTTTACTGTTCTGCATTCCAGCATTATTGAGCTGGAACAGCAAAACTCAGTTGGGAGCTATCATCGAGTCTGGCTCCCTAAAACTTGCGACACGGAACTCACCTAATACCTATTTCATTGAAAAAGGCCAACCCGCAGGGTTCGAATACGATCTTGCCAAAGCCTATACCGAATACCTTGGCATCAAATTAGAATTAGTCCTCCCCTCATCGTTTGGCGGCCTGTTTACCACCATGCAAAACCGTGATGCCCATATTGCCGGCGCAATGCTGACAGCCACTGATGAGAGAAAACAAACCTTTAACTTTTCGACCCCTTATCTTCATACAACAACCGCTCTGATCTACCGTACAACTCAAGGTGAGCCTTCACCAAAGAACCTTGAAGACCTTATCAGCAGAAATAAAAGGCTCGTAGTTATAGCAAACAGTAGTCATTCAGAGTTATTAAAAAATCTGGCAACACAACACCCTGAACTAAAATGGGAAGAAACCACCGAGCTATCAGCGGTAGAACTTCTGGAAAAAGTACACAAAAAAGAGATCGACTACACCATTACGGACTCAATCGCATTTGATGCACAGCAATCTTTCTTTCCAGGTCTCAACAAAGCGTTTGATCTTGATGAGGAACAACCCCTGGCCTGGATGTTAAAACCCCACAGCGACAACTCCCTGCTGGATTCAGTGAATCGCTTTCTAGCTTTGGAAAAAACTCAAAAGCTCATTGAAGAACTCAAAGTTAAGTATTTCCAACGTAGCAACAGCCTTAACTTTTACGATACGGCAACCTTTAGAAAGGACATGCAAACCCGCTTTCCTAAAATCGAGCAATACTTTTTCATGGCCGAACAGGAAACAGATATAGACTGGCAGCTACTGGCTGCCATTGCATACCAGGAGTCACATTGGAATCCCAAGGCGGTTTCGCCCACAGGCGTTAAGGGCATCATGATGCTTACCAATGCTGCTGCGAAAGAGGTCGATGTCACTGACAGAACTGACCCAGTGCAAAGTATTATTGGTGGGGCCCATTACCTGGTTAGCGTTATGAAAAAGATCCCTGAGCGCATACCACAACCTGATCACACCTGGTTTGCTCTTGCCGGATATAATGTGGGGTATGGTCATCTGGAAGATGCACGAGTGCTCACATCTCGCGCCGGTCTTAACCCCGACAAATGGGACGATGTTAAAAAACACCTCCCCCTCCTAACTCAGGAAAAATACTACAGCACAGTACGCTATGGTTATGCTCGTGGATATGAGCCCGTGCATTATGTCAGTAACATCCGAAAATACATCGAGTTATTACAGTGGGAAATACAGGTCCGACAGGCTAAAAAACAAGATGAATATGCCGACATGGACCCCGATCACGAAAGCTGGGATTCAGCCATTATCCAAGAGGATATTCTGCCTGCTCTTTAATCTGCCTGGCTTTTTTCTGCTTGCTTTAAGGCTTTTTTCTCTGCTCTTCGACGCTGAAAAAATGCACTAATTTTTTGCGAGCATTGACTCTCGAGCACCCCAGAAACCACCTCTACACTGTGATTCATCCATGGCTGATCAAACAGCTGGCCATTGCTTCTGGCAACCCCTGATTTTTCTTCGGAAGCACCATAAACCAAGCGACGTATACGAGCATGAATCATAGCTCCAGCACACATAGTGCAGGGCTCAATGGTGACATACAGATCAGCATCAACCAATCGGTAGTTACCTACTCGATTTGCAGCGTCTCTCAACGCCATAATTTCGGCATGAGCTGTTGGATCATGGCCACTGATTGGATGATTCCAGCCCTCACCAATGACCTCGCCATTTAGTACAACTAGGGCACCAACAGGCACTTCTCCGGCATTTTCAGCATGATCAGCTAACGAAAGCGCCTCATACATCCACAATTCATCTTGCTTCTGTTGATCAGTCATATCGCAATTTTTAGACAATAAAAAAGCCTGCATTAAACAGGCTTTCATCATAACAGCTTCAGTCAGAGATTCAGATCAATCTCTCACAAATGTTAGTAAAGGAGATTGAAACCGTTTTCTAAAATTCTCTATGAAGCTCCATTTTCCGGCTTATTGGCCATAAAATCGTCGAACTCTTGCTGATCCTTACGTCTCTGAGAGCTTGCACGAAATTCACGAAATGCTTCTGCGCGTTTTCGGATCTCATCTTTGATCTCTCGAATCCGATCATGCTGGGTCTGCTGATACTCATTGAATATCACATTATCTTCGTTTTTAACTGACCCGGTACTATTACTTCGAAAAATGCGATTCCACTGATACCTTACCCAGCCAGGTAGTTCTTGTACTGGGTTGCCAAGAATAGACCATACCAGGACCACAAAACCTATCGGCGCAAAGATAATAAAACCAAGCACCATTGCTGCAATATTAGCAGCACTCCAATGACCGCCGCAGCAGCCGCGACCTCTATGCATACTGTCGCAATTTGATTTCTCTGTGTTTGAGTTTTCCATTGTAGTCATGCTAATTCACCTCCCGATGATAGCTTATTGCTGTTTCCTCAAATCTATATGTAAACAATGTTCACATCCAATTTAGAGGATATGAAAACTATTTTCAAGAGTTCAGAAGAAAAAAGTTAACAATGTTTACTTTTAGTGCTAAAAATACCCCATGAGTAATAAAAAACAGCGCTACCATCACGGTCACCTATCCGAATCCTTACTACAGGCAGTCAACGACATCGCCTCACAATTCGGAATAGAGGCAGTAACTCTTCGCGGCTGCGCCAAGCATGTTGGCGTATCTCCGGCTGCCGCATTTCGGCATTTTCAAGACAAAAGAGCTTTATTAACAGCGTTCGCCACCCGCGCATTAAACCAATTAGCAGACACTCTGGCCGCAACAGAAGAGGCTGCCCGCTCTGCCAATCATGATTCCTTTCATGCAGTGGGGATGGCCTACATTTCATTTGCTCTTGAGAATCCCGCGCTGTTCCGAGCCATGTGGCGTGAGGAAACAATTTATTCGAGAGATGAAGATTATTTAGCCGCAGCTGAACGCTTAGTTGGTTATCTGAAAGAAGGGTTTGCTGGCACCATTGAGGACGAAGACCCAAATGATTTTAGCCCGCATGAAATGCTTGCCTGGTCATCCGTTCATGGGATGGCCAACCTGTTTGTAGATGGCCCTATTGCAAGCCAGATGCAACAGGAACAAAAGATACAACTGGCAGAATCCGTACTGAGTGAGTTGAAAAGTACCTGCAACAGTCAGTAAACGGTTGTTAGATCGAAATATGCCAACAACTCTGCGCTAGCCCAAAATCTCAAAAAAATGGCGCCAAGGTTTAACCTGGCGCCAGTTTTATTTAGAGAAGTTCAGACTCACTTTGCCTAATCATATTAAGGATTAGACATAATCGAACAACACCTTGTTCGCGGTCTGCTAATCTGAACGCCTATTCAGATTATTCCCACTCAATTGTTGCTGGCGGCTTAGAGCTGATGTCGTATGTTACACGAGACACTTTTGGAATCTCGTTGATGATACGGCTGGATACTGTTTCCAATAGTTCGTATGGCAGATGAGCCCAGCGCGCTGTCATAAAGTCGATGGTTTCAACCGCACGAATCGCAATAACGTACTCGTAACGGCGACCATCACCCACAACACCTACTGATTTAACCGGCAGGAATACTGCAAATGCCTGACTGGTCTTGTGGTACCAATCAGCTTTGTGAAGTTCTTCAATAAAGATAGCATCCGCTTCACGCAGGATATCGGCATACTCTTTCTTAACTTCGCCTAGAATACGCACACCAAGCCCCGGTCCTGGGAATGGGTGACGGTAAACCATATCGTACGGCAGACCCAGTTCCAGACCCAGCTTACGCACTTCGTCTTTGAACAACTCACGTAGTGGTTCTACCAGTTCAAACTGCATATCTTCCGGCAGACCACCCACGTTGTGGTGAGATTTAATGACGTGCGCCTTACCCGTTTTAGCTGCAGCAGACTCAATAACATCCGGGTAAATAGTACCCTGAGCCAGGAAGTTAACATCGGTAAGTTTGGTCGCCTCATCGTCAAATACTTCAATGAAGGTATTACCAATAATCTTACGTTTCTTCTCTGGATCGTTTTCACCTTCCAAACGCCCCAGGAACAGATCTTCAGCGTCAGCACGGATTACACGTACACCCATATTCTTGGCGAACATATCCATGACCTGATCTCCTTCCTGCTTGCGCAGCAGTCCGTTATCAACAAAGACACAAGTCAGTTGATCACCAATTGCTTTATGCAGAAGAGCCGCTACAACGGAAGAATCTACACCACCTGAAAGACCTAAGAGTACTTTTTGATCACCAACCTGTGCGCGTACCTTTTCAATCTGGTCAGCAATAATGTTTGCAGAGTTCCACAGCGGCTCTGTGCCACAGATTTCAATAACAAAACGCTCAAGAATGCGACCGCCCTGCTTAGTGTGAGTTACTTCAGGGTGGAACTGCACACCAAAGAATTGTTTTTGCGGGTGGCACATAGCAGCGATCGGAGCAGATTCAGTAGACGCAATAACAGAGAAACCTTCTGGCAACTCAGTTACTTTATCGCCATGACTCATCCATACATCAAGAGACAATGAACCGTTGTTTGCTACGTGATCTTCAATACCTTCAAGTAAACGGCTTGGGCTACTATCTAAACGAACCTGAGCATAACCAAATTCACGCTTATCTGAAGTGGAAACCTGACCGCCCATCTGAGCCGCCATAGTCTGCATGCCGTAGCAGATACCCAATACTGGAACACCCAGATCAAACACAATCTCAGGTGCACGAGGTGAATCACCTTCAGTTACTGATTCCGGGCCACCAGCAAGAACAACACCTTTTGGCGCAAATTCGCGGATATCCTCTTCAGACATATCCCAGGCATGAATCTCACAGTAAACCCCAATTTCACGTACACGACGCGCAATCAGTTGAGTGTATTGGGAACCGAAATCCAGAATCAGGATTCGTTGAGCATGAATATCTTTGGTCATTTCTTCATCTCTCCGCTTTGCAGCCCTTCGCCACAAAAAAAAAAGGGGGTGGTTCTGCCACCACCCCTCTTTTCAGAGTTTATTTACTTAGCTTACGCGGTAATTTGGTGCTTCTTTTGTAATGCTCACATCGTGAACATGACTCTCGCTCATACCGGCGTTGGTAATACGGACAAACTGAGGCACGGTACGCATAGTTTCAATATCTGAACTGCCGGTATAACCCATTGCAGCTCGTAAACCACCTACCAACTGATGCACCACGCCACCCATAGGGCCTTTACATGGAACACGACCTTCAATACCTTCCGGGACCAGTTTTTCAACACCTTTAGAGGCATCCTGGAAGTAACGATCAGATGAACCAGAAGACTGACCCATTGCACCCAGAGATCCCATACCACGATACGATTTAAATGCACGCCCCTGGAACAATTCAACTTCACCTGGCGCTTCATCTGTACCCGCCAACATTGAACCGACCATAATTGCAGAGGCGCCGGCAACAACCGCTTTTGCGAGATCACCAGAGAAACGAACACCCCCGTCGGCAATTACTGGTACGCCACGCTCAGCCATTGCTGTCGCAACATTAGCAACCGCACTGATTTGAGGAACACCAACACCAGCAACAATACGAGTTGTACAGATTGAACCAGGGCCAATACCTACTTTAACGCCATCAGCACCAGCATCAGCCAGGGCAATAGCCGCTTCAGCCGTTGCGATATTTCCACCGATTACCTGAACTTGAGGGTAGGTTTCTTTCACCCAGGCAACACGATCAATTACACCTTTTGAGTGACCATGTGCTGTATCAACGATCACAACATCCACACCCGCTTCAACCAGCGCTGTAACACGGTCAGGTGTTTCTGGACCTGTACCTACAGCCGCACCAACAATCAGGCGGCCTTTAGCGTCTTTAGCAGCATTCGGGTGAGATTGCGCTTTGTTCATATCCTTAACGGTCATCATGCCTTGCAGTTTAAAAGCATCATCAACAACCAGGATTTTTTCGATACGGTGCTTGCGGAGCAGGTTACGCACATCGTCAGGGTCTACACCCTCTTTAACGGTAACCAGACGCTCTTTAGGCGTCATGATCGATGCAACTTTTGATTCCAGCTTTTTCTCAAAACGGAAATCACGATCAGTCACAATACCAACAAGCTCACCATCATCAACTACAGGGAAGCCAGAGAAACCAACTTCTTCAGCCAACTGGCGCAGTTCACCAACAGAAATATCAGAACGGCAAGTTACCGGATCACTCACCACACCTGCTTCGTACTTCTTAACACGACGCACTTCAGCAGCCTGCTGTTCAATCGTCAGGTTTTTATGGATGATGCCGATACCACCCTCCTGAGCCATGGCAATAGCCAGCCCGGATTCAGTAACCGTATCCATAGCAGCAGAGACCAACGGGATATTCAGTTCAATACCCTTAGTCAGGCGAGTTTTTAGTGATACGTCCTTTGGCAGTACTTCAGAGTAGCCCGGAACCAGCAACACATCGTCAAAAGTGAGTGCTTCCTCAGCAATTCGCAACATTACTTTGCCAGCCTATTGTCAGAAAAATTGAAACGCGAAATTATACAGAAATTAGCCTTTTGTCTCAATCTAAAAGTTGATCGTGACGAACTAATTAAAGCCTGAATTTCAAATATAGCAATTGTAACTAGCCAATCGGGCCATATGCTTTAAGATGTCGCTTATGTTGAACGAATTTACTCCTCAGATTCCAGTAAAACAACCGACCATCAGCGTATCGGAACTCAACCGTCAGGCACGGACTTTACTGGAACGATCATTCCTTACCATTCTAGTGGAAGGCGAAATATCCAATTTTGTCCGCCCCAGCTCAGGTCACTGGTATTTCACACTGAAAGACAGCAAAGCTCAGGTTCGCTGTGCGATGTTTAAAAACCGCAATTTTCAGATTCGAAACCAGCCTCAAAATGGTGACCGGGTTATTGTTAAAGCCAAGGTAAGTCTTTATGAAGGCCGGGGCGAATATCAACTTATTTGCGAACATCTTGAATCTGCAGGAAGTGGAGCACTACAGGTTGCATTTGAGGAATTAAAACTCAAACTTCAGAAAGAAGGCCTGTTTGAGACCGGCCATAAAAAACCACTGCCAAAACAGCCCCGCCATCTTGGGATTGTTACATCGGCTACTGGGGCAGCCGTGCATGATATCCTCACAGTTTTAAAAAGACGCTTCCCTGGATTACCGGTCACCATCTATCCAACAGCGGTTCAGGGAGAAGATGCACCTGAACAGATATGCCGATCAATTATTTTGGCTGAAGCCCATCAGGAATGTGATGTGTTAATTGTTGGCCGTGGTGGCGGCTCGCTGGAAGACTTATGGGCGTTTAACGATGAACGTGTCGCCAGAACACTGTTTGATTGTGAAATCCCTGTAATCAGCGCTGTGGGGCATGAAGTTGATGTTGTCATCTCCGACTTTATTGCCGATGTCAGAGCCCCCACTCCATCAGCCGCAGCGGAACTGATCAGCCCAGACCAACACCAGCTAAAACTTAGAGTTAAACAACTAGAGGAAAGGCTGCTTCGCTGCATAAAACTTCGGATAGACCGATCAGAAGCTCTGGTTTCCCACCTAAAAAGCAGACTGCGACATCCGGGCCAAAAACTCAGAGAGCAAGCACAACAGCTGGATAATCTGGAACTGCGTTTACATAAAAGCATTAATCATAATCTATTCCTGAAATCTCAGAAATACACTGACCTCAGCAACCGCTTAAAAGCTCAGTCACCTGCCCAGTTGCTGCAAAGGCAAAAAGAACGCTCCAACAATTTACACGCAAGGTTGACTCAGGCGACGCTTACTTTATTGAAGCAAAACAAGCTTAAGCTCGAAGCTTTGATGCATCAGTTAAATACCGTTAGTCCACTAGCAACGCTTGAGCGTGGTTATGCCATCGTTAAGGGGCCTGAGGGTAATGTTCTCTTAGATGCTTCAGAAGTAGCTGAAGGTGATCAGGTTGAAACACAGCTGAGACAAGGGCGAATTCAAAGCCGTATTGAAAAAATTATCACGGATTAAAATGATGACTCGTAAATTAATACAGATTTTG
>JASBRM010000087.1 GCA_030149405.1 Neptuniibacter sp.
GAATCTGAGCCTAAGGTTGAAGGCCGCTGGTATACCCAATCTCAAGTAGATCTTGGTGCGACTGTATTTCAGAATAATTGTGCAACCTGTCATGGTGCAGGAGCACAGGGAACTAAAGAGTGGCGTAAGACATTACCCAATGGGAAGTACCCTCCTCCACCTTTAAATGGTTCAGCCCATGCGTGGCATCACCCGTTGAAGGGGTTGAAGCTAACAATTCAGGAAGGGGGGGCGAAATTTGGGGGAACAATGCCGGGATTTGGAAATTCACTCAGTGAGCAAGAGCAAGAAGCTGCGGTGGCATTTTTTCAGAGTAAGTGGTCCTCGAAAATCTATCAAATGTGGTTGGATCGTGGGGGGCTTCGATAATTTGATAGGTTGGTATCGTATAAAATCTATCATTTAGATGTCAGCAATTTGCTTAAACTGCTTGAAAGCTCATTCTGAGGTTGAGCATAGGCTTCGAAATTTATTTTCTAGGCTCTAATCTTAAAGAGGGTAACTCTGAATGGTTTTATGGAAAGTTTTAACGAGGCTACAAATTTTCACTCAGTGTGGATTCTATATTGTTCATTCCAAGTAATTATAAGATGAATTAAATTATTCATAATAACTATCAATTACAGCCAGATGTTCAAGATGGAGTAACAAAGTTATGACTTTGTACACATGTCATTACATGTATTGATCGTTTCTCTTACAGATACGGGGTGCTGCTTGGAAAGTCAAAAGGTACTAGGTCCAAGACTACATTGATTTGGATAGCGCTGAATGTGCCATTTTGAATAAATGCCCAAGCGAATAGAAGTCCGAATAAAACAGCAAAACCAATCAGAAAAATCGCGAGAAAATTGATCTTGGCCTTTGGCTTATAAGGATTAATGGTGGTTTCGATAAGCGGTTTTGATTGCTCTGTGACCGTAACAGTTTTTGAGAGGCGTTCCGCCTGAGTGAGAGCCTGAGTTAAGCGTTTGACAAGTTTATCTTGTGGTAGATCCATTATTTATATTACCGCGCGAAGTTGATCTGAAAGGTGCTCTTCATCTAAACCGTGTGAAGCAGCATCGTACAAGATGGTGAGAATGTTGGCGAGAAGCTCTGGAGTTACTTCTCGTTCAGTTGTCTGTAACCATGTTAATGCTGCTGTAGCAACTGGAAGAATGACATTCTTATCTAGCCTGGATACAGGGCCCGGAGATCTTTCGCCTATCAATACATAGTAAATATCAATTCCATGCTTATGAAGAGCTGTGAGATAGCGGGCATCTGGAAAGCGCTCTTCTTTTTCATAAGCAATCTGTGAAGCTTTCTGAACGCCACCAATTTTCCCAAGAGCTGTTTGGCTCAGCCTTAGTCTGAGACGTTCTTCTTTTAATCGATTTCCAATCATCAGGCAAATCCGGAGGTATGCAAAAAAATACCAATAAGGTACTATATTTCGAACTTTGATCTAATATAATCATAATACTGCAAATTTCGGCAAACAGAAAAATGTCTTCAAATATTTACGAGCGAGAAGAAGTTAGGCAGATGTTTAATGAGGCCGGTATAACTGTCACTGATTGGGCCCGAGAGAATGGCTTTCGTCGAGCAGATGTTTATGCGGTATTAAATGGCCGCTTGAAGGGTTCGAGAGGTGTAGGCCATAAGATATTCATCGCACTTGGTCTCAAAGCTGAGCCAAGTGAAGATAACTTGATCCGAAGAACAATTGCTGGAAAATCTGAGAGCTCATTTGAGCAGGAGGAAAAACGATGATCTAGAAAAGCAAAACCCGAAGACAGTTTCCTGACTCCAGGTTTGCAGAAGTAGTAGGCGATACCTACCGATTAGCATCTATAGTATCGCCTTCCCTCTGTTGACCGTCAAGAGCTTCGTCTTCCTTATTCTTGGCGGTGTGACTGGGTATCTCCCACTTACTCACTGCTATTTCATCACATCATAAATGTCGAGGTGGGGTATGTCGCGTGCTCCAAAAGTAACTTTGCCGCTTATAAAAGAATGGATTGCAGAGGGCATTGGGCAAGGACATGGAAGTCAATATAAAACAGCAATGCCTATCAGGCGTTGTAACCCATCCGGGGTATCAGTTCAGGTTGTGGGTGGTGTTCCCCCGTATTTCCGAAGAGGTGCTTTTTACTCTAGAAATGAATGGCTCGTAGGGCAGGCATTAGCATGGGCAGGCACTGAACCTCGGGAGCAGTTTCCGATTTGGCCTTGGGAACATCCCCACTCCCTAGTTGGTCTTGTTTCTGATTTGGATCCTTACTTGCCAAGGTCGGAGGGGATGTTATCTATCTGTAAGGATATGGGGATAGATCATGGTGTTTTCATAGGGACAGGTATTCCATATATTTGGACGATGGATTTTTCTCTTGTATTGAGAACGCCTAATGATGAATATCGTTGTGGTTTTGTGTCGGTGAAACCTATCAAGGAGGATCGTTTCCATAATCCGGAACCTTCCGACCGGGTATTGGAAAAATTAGAGGCTGAACGTCGATATGCTCTTGCCTTAGGGGTTCCCTACCGAGTAACAGGAGCCTCGGAGTTTCCAGGTGAGTTATTAACGCAGCTTGAATGGTTGCGTGGTGCTGCAGTACTTCCACATGGCGATCAGCGTAATAAATTTCTTCAGGAATTTCTTGATAGATTCGTTGCTGAAGCACAGACCTGCCCTCCTGAAGAATGGATTAGATGGTTACAGGTAGATCTTGGTGCATCTGGTGAACAGGCATTATCTCTTTGTCACCATATTATTTGGCACCAGTACGTTGATTTTGACCTGACTAAAGTGATCAATTTTAGTTACGTACCTCAGCCTGGAGGAAGGGCCCTCAAACATTATATTCAGGAATATTTCCTAGGGGGTGAATTATGACCCTCTTATTACCCGGCCAGGTCCTGTGTTCCAGTGATTCCATTGAAGACCCAATATCTCCTATGCGCATTTTGCATGTGGATAGAGGTATCAATCGAGTAGTGATGATTCCTTGTCAGCCTAGAAAGTCCAAAGGGAGAACATACTTTAAGAAACATCGTGCGTTCAAATTAAAAGAGCTGGAGGAAAAGCTATCTGGCCCAGATAGTGAGCTAAGGGTGAGGGAAATTCGATCTCGTATGATAATGCGTTTATCTGATGAAGAGCTACGCATTCGGTTTCCTCCTAGGGGGGGGGAAGGTGAATCAAAACACATAGAGGTCAGGGAAAAGCGGTGGAGCCTAATCAAAGATCTAGTAACTGGCCCAGAGGCAGAGCTACTACTGGATCCAACAGTTTGTTCCGAAATCCTCCAAGCCAAAGCGGCAGAACAATCGAGAACCGCCGAAGAGCAGAAGAGATGGTTAACCTCTACAGCTCAGGCGTTGTATCAGTATTTTGCGCTTGGATCCCAGAAAGCGGCCCTTCTACCCTTTTGGGAAAATTGCGGAGGGCGAGGGAAAAAGAAAAAGTTTTCAGGAACAAGGCTGGGTAGGCCAAATGCACCGACAGCAGCTGGAGTTGAAGGGCATGAAGGATATGTGCTTACAGACAATGACGTTGGGATCATTGAGTTTTGCTGGAGGCATTATCTTACGAGAGGTACCTCAGTGGCTGAAGCTTGCCGAAGAATGTGGAGAGAATTTTACTCTACAGAAGAAATGCTATCAGATGGTTCTCTGAAAAGAGCTAGATTTCCAGCGAATCAACGTCCAACAGAAGTGCAGTTTCGTTATTGGGGGGAAAAAGAAACTGGCGAGAGTGCTAGCAGTAAGCAGCACCGTCATAATCATTTCCTTCATATAGAACGTCCTCTACCTGGTTCGGCAGCTGATGGAATACATGCGGTAGGTCAAAAGGCAGCGTTAGATAGTACAACAACAGATGTAGAACTAGTTTCCCTTATCAGTAGACTTGATCGTATAGGTACGGCGTATCGTACCTTGGTTGTGGATATGCTCTACGGATATATTCCTGGCTTTTATATGGGGTTAACCCCCCCATGCTCTGAAACTACTAAGTTGGCCTATCTACACGCGATGTCAGAGAAAACTGAATGGCTGGAATCATTGGGGCTGGATCATTTAGCAGAGGATTGGATCCCTATTCGGTTTCAAGATGGACTCGGAGACAATACAGAGTCGAGGGCTGAGCAAGTACATCGTGAGTTATTAGATACCGGAGTGATGTTATCACTTCAATATGTCCCTACATACCGAAGTGATTTAAATGCACTAGCGGAAACTGCACATCATTCCCTACATCGTTTGGTCGATCACAAGTTCTTAGGTAGCACCAGAGGGGAAAAGAAAGATAAGAAAGAAGACTCTGCTGCTGTTCGTGCACGACACACTTTGGTCGAGATCATTCGAGACACCGCTGATGCGGTGCATCACTACAATACAGTTGTTCATCCTGATTGGGTTTTACCTTTAGATGCAAAACGTGAAGGAGTGAGGCCCACTCGTTTAGAAATGACGAAATGGGCAATGAGTAAAGGGAGAATGGCAGTTGGGGTAATAGATATCGATACCGCACGATCTCAACTTTTGCCTGTTATAAAGGGTGTTTTTACAGAAAGTGGGGTCAAGCTGTTTAGACCGGATAAGAAGGGAAACAAGGTCTACATAAAACATCTCCGTTATGTTTCATCTCATGAGCATATTTTACTTCTCATGCAACGGGCACGTAAAAACGGTGTGGTTCAAGCGGATTTTCGAGTTGATCCTTTTGCTCTTAAACAAATCTGGTATTTGGATATAGAAACAGGCGAGTCGATTGCACTGAACTTAAAAACGAATGACCCTGAGTTGTCCCAAGAAGCAACATTTATTGATGTTGTAAGAATTGAGCAACATGAAGAGGTTCAAAGCCTAATGCTTCGAAATGAACGAGATGTTGCGTTGTGTACATTAGAAGATTCTCAAGAGGAGACAAAATCCATTGCAGAAATGGAATATCAGGATGAGCTTAACTCATTGAATAAAAAGCCATCCAAGAAGTCATTAGTAGCAAATAAAGCAGAGAACAGGGAACGTGAAAAGTCAGTGATGATGCATGGGATACCTATGATTATCAATGATGATCAGCACCCTCAAACGATAGTTGATGTGGACGCCAAACCGTCCTATCAGTCACAAAGTTTGGAGAAGGGAAGCATTCCTCATCGGGATCATAAAAGTAAAGATAAAAGCGTGTTTCAGCTAGCAGTCGAATCGCGCCAGAGAGGGAGGAAATAATATGAACCCTCTGCTTGATGCCATACCTGAAAACAGAAGTTTTGGAGAGTACTATGATTGGTTACGTTACGACCCTTTAGACAATATCGATACTAGTACCCTCGGAGAGATAGAGAAATACGACTACCTCGTTGATCAAGCAATGCCCTTTGAGCCAACTGCACAGTCCCTGCGAATCGCTGCAACCATAATAGGAATGATTAGGAGTAGCTATCGGGAAAGAAATCCATGTACTGCGGAAAGTAAACGTAGGCATGTAGGATTACTTCATATGATGCAGAAAAAGCTGAAAGAGGTCCCGTCATCCCTATACGGTCAGGCTCTTACGCTTGTAATAAAAGGTATAACGGGCACTGGTAAGACAGTCCTTGTAAATCTGCTGTTGGAAAATCTCCAGCAGGTTATTGAGCATTCCAAAAATAAAAGCGCCGGATGGGAAAAATCCATCCAAATTACATATTTGAAAGTTCCAATGTCACACGATGGTACACGTGGTGGTTTTTTGATGAATGTCATCATGGCGATTGATGAATTACTTAATACAAACTATGTGAAGGAGATTGCACGCACCAGGCTTACTATTGAGCAAAAGCTAGTACAAGTCATTTCACTGTTACATTCGTTATATGTGGGCGTGCTGGTGATCGAAGAGATACAAGAAGAAAATATGGTGACTTCACCTCAAGCGCCATTGATGCAGAAATTTCTATTATCTTTGCTTAATAGCGGAATCCCAATTGTATTTGTGGGAAATCCGGCAGGCTTCGATTGGATAGAGGGCTTTTCTCAAGGGTTACGACGTCTGAATGTTGTGCCTGCTGAGTATATTCATCCATGTGACAAGGGAAGTAGTGATTGGGACAGTGTTGTCTTGGGAATTAAGCAATATTATGTATTGGATGTAGACCTACCGGATGAAAAAAAACTATCAGAAAAGCTATTTCTATACTCAGGAGGTATACCTGACTTAGCACTAATGCTCTGGAGAAGAGCACAACGACTTATCCTGCTTAACGAAATGCCTGATGGCCAAACTGATGATCTATTGGTGGCCTTAAATGCAGCATATTTGTCCACCGATTATGATGATCTCAGGCCAATGGCTAAGGGGTTTTCGACCAAAAAATATAATATGTTAAGAGGGTTTAAAGACATACCTTGGCAGTACTATAAAAATAAATGGGGGGATACAGATGATGAAGATCAGATGGGGAATTCTCAAACAACGGTAGAAGATGAGAAGGCAGCGAAAAGAAAACCACGAAATAATAGAAAGTGTTCTGATAAATCCAAGTTTAAAGCTCAACAGACACGAGCACGTAATCGCTTAGAAAAAAATCAGTTACTTGCTGAAACACTTGACCCCGAAGATCTACGGAATGCAGGAGTGAAGTCGGAGTTACTCAGCGGTTTATATAAAACTATGAAGGAACTTGATGAAAAGTTTAGCGTTTCTTGAACGTAAACTTTCTCAGTGGGAGCCTAACATCATCCTGAGCCCTGGGATAATCAGGCCCGATTATCTGTAGAAGTCTGGATTCGATCTGACAACTGTTGTCAGATCAGGTCTTGGCCAACATGTCTCAAAAGTGCCCAGGCTGTGTGAAAACTAACAAAATCTTTCCCAGAGCTTACACAGGCTTAAGTTGGTAAAATAATCAGCGAACTCATCAAGGTTCCGCTGATATGCCATCCCACATTCAAGGTCTGGGCCGATCGCAGGTCACGTTGTTTCCTGAAGTTCTCGACGACTTCGTTTCAGATGATAATCCAATCAGAGTAATCGATGCCTTTGTCGATCATCTTGATTTACAAAGTCTTGGTTTTCAGCGAGTGGAAGCTAAATCCACAGGCCGCCCGGGGTATCACCCAGCTACGCTCCTGAAACTCTATATCTACGGTTATCTCAACCGTATTCAGTCATCCCGACGTCTAGAAAAAGAGGCGAGCCGCAATGTCGAACTGATGTGGTTACTCGAACGCCTAACACCTGACTTCAAAACGATTGCTGACTTTAGGAAAGACAATGGTAAAGGCATTAAAAATGCCTGCCGTACCTTTATTGATCTTTGCCGAAAGATGAACATGTTCTCAGAAGCCGTTGTAGCTATCGATGGTAGTAAATTCAAAGCCGTGAACAGCAAAGAGAATAACTTTACGCCTCAGAAATTAAAGTTCCATATCGACCGGTTTGAAAAGCATATTGAAGCGTATTTAACGAAGCTCGATCAGGCTGACGAAGCCGACCCGAACAGTGAGGACAAAACAACCATCGCTCAGAAAATCACTTGGATGAAACAGCGCCTGACTGAACTGAAAACGATGGAAGAGAAGGTCCAAAATCACCCTGATAAACAGGTATCAACGATAGATCCAGACTCCCGTCTACTGAAAACTCAGGGGATGACCCGAGCCGTGTGTTACAACGTCCAAAGTGCCGTTGATACCAAACATCATCTCATCATTGCTCATGAGGTGACGAATACTAATGATCGAGGCCAGTTCACTCGTGTTGCCGAACTGGCTCAATCAGCCCTTGATAGGAAAGAGATCACCGTTATAGCTGACAAAGGCTATTACAGCCGTGAGGATATCAAAACGGCTCAAGATACAGGTGTTACAGCTTTTGTTCCCAAGGGAGACACATCAGGTTCTGATAAGAATAACTTCTTTAACAAATCACTATTCAAATATGAGCATGACAGGGATATCTATATCTGTCCCGCGGGTAATGAACTTCAGTACCGCTTTGAGAGTGTTGAGAAAGGACTACCGTTGAAGGTTTACTTCAATATCGCTGCCTGCAAGAACTGCGATATCCGTAGTCAGTGTACACGGGCAAAGAGAGATCCAAGGAAAATGAGGCGTTGGGTTCATGAGGAAGAGATGGAAATCATGCAACAGCGGTTGAATGCTGCACCCGATACCATGCTGATCCGAAAACAGACGGTTGAACATCCCTTCGGAACGATCAAAGCCTGGATGGGATCGACCCACTTCTTAACCAGGCGATTTAAGAATGTCAGCACAGAGATGAGCCTTCATGTACTTGCCTATAATCTGAAGCGAGTTATCGGTATCTTGGGAGCCAAGGCGCTGATAGGCGCAATACATGCCTGATACAGACTTTTACGAAGCCCGCTAACTCCGGCAGGTATAAAGTAGAGAGTTAAGCGATGACCAGAACTTGATCTGGAAATAAGTCATCTCAATGGCTCATTGTGCCTATCTAAACGGGCAGCTCGCCGTTAACGGCTGAAATACGATCCACGTCCGCCTTTTCACACAGCCTG
>JASBRM010000119.1 GCA_030149405.1 Neptuniibacter sp.
TAGCGGCATAATAACCGGCAAATTGAAATTGATGTTTCCATAACAATTGAACAGACAGTTGATCGTTTGCGTATACAGAACTTGAGATAAATATGAAAACGCAACACAACTTAAAGAAACGCATGACTACTTCCTGAAACTCCCTTCCAATAATGAGTTTAGGCTAAATCAATTAATATAGAAGAGAATCTTTTCAAAACTATAAACAATTACAGCCAGAAAAAGGACGTTGGGGGTTTAGCGGAGATACGTTAGATTTTATAGCTGGCAATTGCTGCAAAATTCTGGGATTTCAGGCTCTTCTGTCGAATGGGACGTAATGGGAGTACCACACCTGTCACAGTAGCCATGAAAATTTATATCGATCTTATTAAGAGCCTCTTCAACCTGTTTTATACGCTCCTGATATACTTCAATATCAGGTATCGGTATAAGGCCTTTATCGGAGGAAGGTTCACTGAGCCCAGCATGATGATGTAAAGAACCAATCTCACGATCCAGCTCTAGCTTTAACTGCCGCAGTTTCAGCAACAGTTTTTCCAGATGAACTTCATCTACTCCAGCCATACTAACCTCTTAATCTCATACCTTCAGAATGGCACAAGTCGAAGACATAAAAAGGCCACATAAAGATATGCAGCCTATTTCAAACCTTAAATAAGGGGATAACTGGTTATTGTGCCAGTAAAACTTCAACTGCTGCTTTTAAAGCTGCATCATCACAAGTAGCGCAAGTCCCTTTAGGAGGCATGGCACCTTTACCTGTCACTACAACCTGTACCATTGCATCTATTCCTGTAGCTTTACGCGCATCCCAGGCTGCTGTATCACCTGGTTTAGGTGCACCGCCTACTCCTGCAACATGACAGCCTTTACAGTGCTTATCATAAACAGCCTGACCATCAGCCTGAACGCTCATTGCACTCAAAGCAAAAACACCCGCTGCCATAACACCAATAATTTTTTTCATTTTTATGACCTCACCTGATCAACACAACCGCTTTTCTGTATTCAACTTGAAAACAAGATCGAAAACCTTGATCCAGAGCATGAAAGACCGTTAGGTCTGTATCAATCTAGACCAAGTTTAGGCCAAGTATAAAAAAAGCGGCCTTAATGGCCGCTTTATAAGTTGTATTTTTGCTGATCTGATTAAGAACTTAATTCCAACAGTAACTTGTTCAGACGAGCTACATAACTTGCTGGATCTTCTAGCTGCGCACCAGCAGCAAGGCCTGCCTGATCAAACAGAACCAATGCCAAACTTGAGAAACGATCCTCATCTGACTCCTGATCCAACTTCTGAATCAAAGGATGTTCCGGGTTAATCTCGAAAGCAGGTTTAGTATCAGGCACGGCCTGGCCTGCAGCCTCCATGATCTGACGCATCTGCAGACCCATATCATGAGCACCCAGAACCAGACAAGCAGGAGAATCCGTAAGACGGTTGGTGACACGAACCTCTGAAACCTGCTCAGACAAGCTGTTTTTCAGTCGGTCTACCAGACCTTCCATCTCCTTAGCCGTTTCTTCCTGTTCTTTCTTCTCTTCTTCTGACGCTGTATCGTTCAGATCCAGCTCACCTTTCGCAACATCCTGGAACGCTTTTTCGTTGTAGTTGAAGATCTGGCTCATCATCCAGTCATCAATACGATCTGTCAGAAGCAGAACCTCAATGCCTTTCTTGCGGAAGATCTCAAGGTGCGGACTGTTTTTAGCCGTGTTGTAGTTATCTGCAACTACGTAGTAGATCTTATCCTGACCTTCCTGCATACGCTCAATGTATTCATCCAGAGATACATTCTGCTCATCGTTATCATTATGAGTTGATGAGAAACGCATCAGCTTTAGAATTTTCTCACGGTTAGAGTGATCTTCAGCAGGACCTTCCTTCAGAACCTGACCAAATTCTTTCCAGAAAGTAGCGTATTTTTCTGGGTTGTTTTTACCCAGCTTAATCAGCATATCCAGTACACGTTTAGTCAAGGCCGCACGCAGTTTCGAAACGTTATCGTCTTTCTGCAGGATTTCGCGGGAAACGTTCAGGGACAGATCCTTTGAATCCACAATACCCTTCATAAAGCGCAGATACAGAGGCAGGAACTCTTCTGCCTGATCCATGATAAATACGCGCTGTACGTACAATTTCAATCCACGCGGCGCTTCACGGTTCCATAGGTCATAGGGAGCCCGCTCAGGTACAAACAACAGGCTGGTGTATTCCAAATTACCTTCAACACGGTTGTGAGCCCAGGTCAGAGCATCACTGAAGTCGTGGGAAATATGCTTATAAAATTCCTGATACTCTTCGTCTTTAACTTCAGACTTATTACGGGTCCACAGTGCAGTCGCGCTGTTTACAGTCTCATCTTCGGGAGTCGCAGGTGCTTTTTCTTCACCCTCGTCATCTTCCAGACCAGGCGTTTCTTCCTTCTGCATAATGACTGGGATTGAGATGTGGTCAGAGTATTTACGAACCAATCCACGCAGAGCGAAACCATCCGCGAAGCTTTCTTCGCCCTCTTTTAGATGCAGAGTGATGCGTGTACCACGGCCTGCTTTCTCGACATCACCGATTGTGAATTCACCTTCGCCTTCAGAAACCCAGTGCACACCTTCAGTGATGGGTGCGCCCGCCTTACGGGTAAACACTTCAACTTTGTCGGCAACGATGAAAGAAGAGTAAAAGCCAACACCAAACTGACCGATCAACTGACTGTCTTTGTTCTGGTCACCGGTCAATTGAGATAAGAACTGAGCAGTACCAGATTTTGCAATGGTGCCCAGGTGTTCGATGACGTCATCACGGCTCATACCAATACCGTTATCTTCGATCGTCAGCGTTTTAGCATCTTTATCGAAGCTGATGTTAATTTTTAAATCACCATCATTTTCATACAGAGCACCGTTGGATAACGCTTCAAAGCGGAGTTTTTCAGCTGCATCCGAGGCGTTGGAGATCAATTCCCTCAGGAAAATCTCTTTGTTGGAATACAGGGAGTGAATCATCAAATGAAGCAATTGCTTCACTTCAGTCTGGAAACCATGAGTTTCTGTACGTGTTTCAGTAGTCATCAACACAAATCCAATATTGCTGTTGTTATCAAAAATTATGCGCTGCTTACTGCAATGCAATTACCGATAAAAGCAATATTGGGACATACAGAATCATTTCAAGAGATGATTTAAATTAGTATTCAGGCACCATCACTCATCATCAGCGTATTCAATGTGGATGACTTAAATTCACGACGATAAAGAATAAATACAACCCCGGCCGTTAACGCCATAAATAGCAGTGGATTAACAAACCACGC
>JASBRM010000124.1 GCA_030149405.1 Neptuniibacter sp.
AAATCCCTCTAATAACGCTCAAACCTCTAATAGGGATGACTCCCAACCTCTTTGGGAAATTGATTAAACCCGTCTTGCTCAAGGACCTAGGGAGCAGATATGCATTAATGGTAATTGAGATAAAGCTGGCTTTTCATTTCCACCGTAGCCGCTATGCACCCTAAGTTAATATCTAGTTTGGCCTCCAGCTTATACTGATAACTGATCGCCTTCTTGAGAACCCAGAAAGTCCTTTAAGCTTTTGAAGTGAAATAAGTCGAGCGTCAGCATAGAGTTCTGATTTACCTCTTAAAGCCATACCTAGCCTGCTTAACGATTGCCCGTTAGCTTAATCTATTAGCAAAACCTGCATTATTCTCATGATATTAGATGGATTTTTGACCTGTAAGAGCCTACTACAGTTCAAAAAATGTGAATTAGCGCATGCAGAAGGCATTAAGAAAAAGACGTTAACTACTTTCAAATCTGACCATACACTATTAGGCACAGACAGAAGCTGCTATCCCGCAAACTTCAGGTACATCGCAATTCTGTTTTACCAATGAACAATTAGATTCCCTGAACTATTCTGTTAAAAATCTACTAATGGGAAGGTATTGCTAGATGCATGGCGTTTTCCTAATAAACAACCTAAAGTGAATCATAACAACCTATTGCTCCCTGCTTACAGATCTCAAAAAAGAAAATAATACTGTAATCGTTTTTCAGTCATGATTTTTAAGGGATTAAGATGCAAACAGAAAACATAGGAAATCAACTACAAGATGAAGACCCAACCACTGGTCTTTACAGACGAGAGGTTGTGTTTAGTAAACTTAATGAGATCTTGCAACATAAAGACCAATCCCCTTTTGTAATTTTGATCGAAATTCATCGTTTCAAGCAGATAAATGACGGGATAGGTCCCTTAATTGGAGATCGTGTCATAAAAGGGTTTTCTAAGAGGCTTTTGAAAGCAGCACCCGATGATGCAATTGTAGGGCGTATGGGAGGAGATGGCTTTGCCGTTATAGTCTCGACTAAAAATGATATAGATGATCTGGTTAGCACGATTCAAGAGGTATCTCACAGACCCTTTTCTTTAGGGGGAAATGTAGTTGTTGTGAATTCATCCATAGGAATTTCAGTTGGGCCTGATGATGGAGAGAATGCTTATGACCTCATAAGAGCTGCTGATATTGCCTTACACCTTATTGATCGTAAGTCTTCAGCGGTCAATTATTTTGATAAGGAAATGCTTGATAAAGCCCAATCCCTTCAACTTTTAGAAAATGACCTTCGTTATTCTGTAGTTCTTGAACAACCAGACTTATTAAATGCCTTATCTTCGAATCAATTTGAAGTTTATTATCAACCTCAAATCTCTACGATTACGAAATTACCAATTGGGGTAGAAGCCCTACTGAGATGGAAGCACCCTGAAAGGGGCTTTGTCAGTCCCGAAGAATTTATCCCTGTCGCTGAAGAAATTGGGGTAATCAATCTTTTAGGTGCGTGGGTATTAAAGAAAGCATGTGCAGATATTGCTCATATTAGAACAACAACCAATTTTCTAGATCTAACCGTTAGCGTTAACGTCTCCCCTAAACAATTAGAAGACATTTCTTCGTTCGTAACACAAGTGAAAAAAGCTCTTTTAGAATTCAATCTTCCACCAGAAGCTTTAAAGTTAGAGATTACAGAGAACACAGTTTTCAATTCCAAAAGATCTGAAATTTTAACCTTAGCAAAAAGCGATTGCGCATTATTTTTAGATGATTATGGCACCGGCTACTCTTCAATGAATGTCCTTCGGAGTTTTCCATTCGAGAATATAAAGATGGATAAAGTTTTTGTATCTGATTTATTTGTTGAATCTAATGATGAAACAGAGAAGGGGGAAAAAATGATCTGTGCTTTCCAATCTTTATGTAACGCCCTCGACCTTAAAACAACCATCGAAGGCGTTGAGACAAAGGAGCAAGCAGAGTTTCTTTCAAACCTTGGATGCGATGTTTTACAAGGGTTCTACTTCTCGAAACCCATACCACACAATGAGCTATTAAATTATTTAGAGAACATCGAAGAGGGTTGTCGAAATGTCTGAGCCCTTGTACACCATTTGTTATTTCAGCAAGAGTAATATTGCGGATTCAGATGAAGCTATTAAAGAACAGATCCACGACATTTTATCTGTTGCAAATATCAAGAATACCGCAAGTGGTGTTACAGGAGCATTGTTGTATAGCGGTGGTTACTTTGTTCAGGTCTTAGAAGGCCCTGAATCGTCAGTAGAGGATATATTCGAGTCAATACAAAATGATTTAAGGCATCGCGAAGTTGTTGTAATAAAGCATAGTCACGTGAATGAACGCAGTTTCCCAAAATGGTCAATGGCCCTTGCCGGAGTTGATAAGCAATTGATTCCAGGGTTGGAAGGAATTCTCACTAAACCTGATGATATTGTCGCAAACCCATCAGGGGTAGCATTGGTCAGGTTATTGACTAACTTGCTGATTCGTTATGAAGAAGATAGGTAGGTTCCATGCCAGAGTAAACGAGTTTTTTACCTCGATAATCTGACTTAGGGCCTAAAGTTAGCAGTTCAAAGCATTGCGCTGCTGATATGCTGCGATTAATTATGCGCAGCGTAGAAACCTTTCATTTTATCCTCAAACAGATCCAATGCTATAAAAACAGGCTGATCGGTTGAACGCCTGCCATTTGGACGCGGAGGAATATACCGACCATTTAGTTCAAAGTGCTTACGCATTTCTAGATTGGACCGGCGATCATAAATAGTTCTTCGCCTTTCCTTTCCTTCATACTGTGCAAACTGATATTTTTTCCACCATTCTTCAGCATCGACCATGGTATGCAGGAACGGACTGACTTGCCGACTATCCTCAACCCAATAGAGCACTATACCCTCATCAAGAAAATCCTTTACAAGCTGCATATTATTCAAAGCCCGTTATTTCAGTCAGTACAGTATAATTCATAACCAGAAACACGCAGAATAAATAAGGTGATTTTTCTGCATCTGGCTCACTTTAACAAAGAAAATACCCTTTAAACCTGCTCAATAGCAAAAAAATTCACGAAAACTTTAACTAAAGCTTCGAAATCTTTCACTCCCGCCATCTCTCTTATTGAATGCATGGCGAATTGGGGCGCACCAATATCCAGAGCTTTAACCCCCAGCTCAGCTGCTGTAATTGGACCTATTGTACTACCACAAGCCATATCACTTCGAACAACAAAGGTCTGTACAGGTACATTTACCTGTCGAGCTATCTTTTTAAACAGAGAAGCAGTTTCACTATTTGAAGCATACCTTTGGTTAGCATTCACTTTAATTACTGGACCAGCGTTCAGAATTGGCCCATGGTTGGAATCATGTTTATCAGCAAAATTAGGATGTATCCCATGAGCATTGTCCGCAGAGATCATCATCGAGCGAGCCAACATCTGTACTTTTTTTGCATTATCAGGCACTAATCGCTCAAGCAGTTGAGACAGCATCGGTCCCTGGGCGCCTGCAGCACTCATACTTCCCACTTCTTCATGGTCGTTACAGACAAGCAAAGCTCCCTGCGTGGTATCTGCTTTAATCAGTGCATCAAGCCCCATAAAGCAACTCAGAAGATTATCTAACCGTGCAGAGGCGATAAACTCCCCATCAACACCAATCTGAGCTGGCCCTTGTGTGTCGTATAGAGAAATTTCGTAATCCAGAATTTCCTCCACTGAATTTCCAGTCTCTTTCACAAACTGGTCTTTTAGAATCTGTTTAAAACACTGCTTTTTATCGGACTGGCCGAGGATTAAAGGCAGATCAGTCTGCGCATTTACAGACCGGTTTTTATTCGCCTCCCTGTCAAGGTGAATTGCCAGGCTAGGGATCACTGCCACAGGCCTTTGAAAATCAACCAGACCATGCTCAAGCTCCCCCGATTGATTCAGATAACTAACCCGCCCAGCCATAGAAAGATCTCTATCGAACCATGGATTAAGAAGCACCCCACCATACACTTCAACGCCTAGCTGACTGTAGCCATGACGATGAAGCTCTGGGTTTGGCTTGACCTTCAAACAAGGAGAATCGGTGTGAGCTCCAACCATACGAATACCTGATTCATCAAGAGTGCCGTTTTCAGGCATTACCCAGGCAATGATGGATGAGCCGTTTCGTGTGGTGAAGTACCGCCCCCCCTGCTCTACATTCCAATCTTCTGCTTCATCTAAAAATTGAAATCCGGCATCAGAAAGTCTTACACCCATCTGTCGAACAGCATGAAATGGAGTAGGGGAAGCCTTTAGAAAAGCGATTAAATCTGAAACTGCTTTGCTCATAATCAGTCCTATTTCTCCGCGGTCACAAAATCAAGCAACTCAACTTT
>JASBRM010000126.1 GCA_030149405.1 Neptuniibacter sp.
GGGTGAAGATATACAGAGAGGGCAGGTTGCTTTATCTCCGGGGCATTTTATCCGGCCTCAGGAACAAGGATTTATAGCTTCTTTGGGTCTGGATAAAGTAAAGGTTTACCGGAAAATCAAAGTAGCAATTTTCTCCACCGGGGATGAGGTGGTTGAACAGGGAAATGCTCTACCGGAAAACAGTATTTATGATACCAATCGCTTTTCCCTGCATGGAATGCTCTCTCGCCTGGGTTGCGAAGTTATTGATTTCGGGATTATTAATGACACTCAGGAAGCTATGTCCGCGTGTTTACTGGATGCAAGCGCTAAAGCCGATATGGTGATCTCTTCAGGTGGGGTTTCCATGGGCAAAGCGGATTACATCAAAAATTCTTTGGAAGAAGTTGGGAATATTGATTTCTGGAAAATAGCGATGCGTCCAGGTCGTCCACTGGCATTTGGTAAAGTACAGGGGACGCCTTTCTTTGGCTTACCAGGTAATCCTGTTGCTGTAATGGTGACATTTAGTCAGTTTGTTCAACCTGCATTGAGAAAACTGATGGGGCAGAAACAATGGGCTCCGGTCAGGATGGTGGCAATTGCTGGCGAGCGCCTTAAATCCAGACTTCATCGAACGGATTATACCCGCGGTGTATACGAGATCAGCGAACAGGGACAATTGATTGTCAGAAGTACCGGTTCCCAGGGATCTGGAATCCTATCATCTATGGTTCAGGCAAATTGTTTTATTGAGATAGAGGATCAATATGATCAGATTGCTGAGGGCCAGAAAGTCATCATCCAACCTTTTTCAGACCTTATCTGAGATAAAAAAAGCCCCTCGATCAGAGGGGCTAAAAAAGCGTTAACTCATGGCGAGGCCAGAGTTGAAGATGGGATGCAGATGAGCTTTCCAACTACCACATGTCCTTGATAGGAAAAAGCATCAATTGCACTATCAGTATAGGCCTGCAATTGTGCATTGCAAAATTAAACTTTGGTACAAGATTTAGGGGGTTAAAGGTATATATAAAACTGCTCTATTGCGGTGCAAAATAAGGGTTTTCCCGTATTTTTGCGGTTAAGCTGGCGGTTTTACTGTTTTGAATTTCCCCAATTCCCGTAAGCTCAAGTTTATTCGATAATCTGACCACTTTGGGTACGGAATGGGTGCCACGGGTAAGTGCCCATAATCCGTACTTCTTTGGCAAAGAAATCCAGCTCCTGAAGTGCATATTTCATCGCTTTCTGTTCAGGGTGCCCTTCAACATCTAAATGAAAACTTGTGGCTGTCATAGAATCAGATGCCATGTAGCTTTCCAGCTTTAGCATATTGACGCCATTGGTAGAAAACCCTCCCAATGCTTTATACAGCGCCGCTGGGATGTTTCTTACGGTAAACATAATGGATGTCATGAACCGGATATCATGATCCAGCTCAGGCATGTGGCTGTCTCGAGCCAGAATCATGAATCGTGTTGTATTTCCGGTTCTATCCTGGAAATTCTCTTTAATAACCTCCAGGTCATAAAGTTCAGCTGCAAGGCTGGAGGCAATAGCCGCTCGGCTTGTATCATTATCTTTACTGATCTCTTCTGCCGCACCTGCTGTATCGAGGCTGGCTATTGGCTCAAGGCCAAGTTCCTGAATGTGAGTATCACACTGGGCGAGTGCCTGAGGGTGTGATGATACTGTTTTGATACTCTGCTCAGAACTACCTTTAGGCGCCAACAGGCAGTGATTTACTGGCTCAAAATGCTCACCAACAATATGTAGCTTGGTTTTTGGCATTAAACGATAGATCTCTTCTACGCGTCCGGCAGTCGAATTTTCCAGAGGGATCATGGCTAGTCTTGCCTGACCGCGTTCTACCATAAACATTGCGTCAGCAAAGGTTGAACAAGCGTGAGCTTCAAGTTCCGGGTGTGCTTTACGACAAGATAAATGGGAGTATGCGCCCGGAACACCCTGATATGCGATGATCGCTGGTAGATTGGTCATTTCGTTTAATTCGGTAACACAAAAAGATGAGGCGTATTATTACACAGTCGCAGGTTCGCAGAAACTCTGATACTGTCCGCAATCGTTTACTTTGCCTTTATTTGTTATGACACCTGAAAGAACTGAAAAACTTCTGCAACTATTACACCGACGTCAGCCGGATCTGTCTATGATTGCTGATCAGGTAAATAAACCCCGGAACTTATCTGCATTGATACGTAACTGTGATGCGGTGGGTATACACAGAATACATACTGTGGTTCCAAAAGAGGGTTACAGAACTTATAGAGGAACGGCTAAAGGCAGCGATTATTATGTTAAAACTCGTCAGCATTCGGATGTGATATCTGCGATAGACACGGTCAAATCTGAAGGAATGAAAGTGGTCGCCGCTCACTTTAGTGACCGTGCAATCGATTACCGGGATTT
>JASBRM010000130.1 GCA_030149405.1 Neptuniibacter sp.
GCCTTTTCTATGGCTGCTGCATTGTTCGTGTTATGGAAGTACAGAACCCAGCAACTATTGCTGAAAAGTCGACTGGAACATAACAGAAAGCTTGAGCGGACGGTGTATGAACGCACTATGGAGCTGGAGATTACGAATAAAAAACTAAAGCAGTTATCGAACCTGGATGGCTTAACTCAGTTATTTAATCGCCGCTTCTTTGATGAATCTATAGACACTGAGATAAAACGCTCCCAACGTGCTTCTACTCCTTTGTCCCTGCTAATGTGTGACATCGATCTATTTAAGAAATTTAATGATACACACGGACATTTGGCGGGTGATGATTGTATCAAATTGGTTGCTGATTCCATTCAGCAAAGCTGCAACCGAGTGACGGATGTTGTGGCGAGATATGGTGGTGAAGAATTTGCTGCCATTCTGCCGAATACGGATTCAGCGGGTGCAGAAGCTATAGCCAAAAGTATTCAGTCTGGGCTTGCAGAGAAGAATATAAGTTTTGAACACTCAGAAGTTGATAGCAAAGTAACAATCAGTATCGGGCTCGTAACCGTTTTGCCAGAAATTGATACAAGCCCCAATGATGTAATTGCTATGGCAGATAAGGCGCTTTATACCAGTAAGCATAAGGGTAGAAACCGTATTACCGTTTACCTGCCTGATCAACCATAGGCTACTTTATCTCTAACTCAGTCTTCAGGGAAATAGATAGAACCCTGTTCTAAGAGAGTCGCGAGTAATTGAATGTTTTCAGGGCTTGGCTCAACCATTTCAATATACAACGCTGAGCATATTTGTTGCGCCAGCTCAGCTTGCCCTTCAGAACAGGTTATCACCTCACCATCGTAGAACAGCAGTAATTTACCTTCTAACTGATGAAAAGCTAATCTGGAACCTTCAGTTCTACACACAGGCAGGCCTTCAGCTAATAAGGCTGATATATGATCGATTTCGACCTCAGAATCCTGATTGAGACTATGTTCTGGGTTTTTGGGTTCTGTCATAAACTGACCGAACCATTTGGCAAGCAGTTCAGGTTGATCAAGATATGAGTTTAAAATCTCTCTTACCTTGTTTAGAGCGTCATCAGTAATTTGCCCGGCGTTGCTTTGGGTAACCAGCTCTGGGTCTGAATAGCGGTCTTCTGATTTAGCTTGTGTTGCAACATGTGTTGCCAGTCCTTCGAAAATCTCCTGATGTGAGGGCGCACGAAAGCCTATGGAGTAGGTCATACAATCCTCTCCGACACCGTAGCCATTATGACCCACTCTGGGTGGTAGATAGAGCATGTCGCCAGGTTGAAGGTCCCAGCATTCTTCAGGTTGCCATTCGGGCAGGATCATGACTGGGGTATCAGATCGGCGAGGGCTATCTTCACCAAAAATACCACCGACTTCCCAGCGCCTTGTTCCGGATGCCTGGACCAGAAATACATCATAGTTGTCGTAGTGGGGGCCAACGCCACCGCCATCTGCTGCATAGCTGATCATCAGATCATCCAAACGCCAGCTTGGAATAAAGTTGAACTGGGATACAAATTCAGAGGCTTCTGGTATCCAGTGGTCAACTGACTGAACCAGAAGGGTCCAGTTTTTTTCTGGAAGGGTAGTGAAGAGTTCTTCTGTAAAAGGACCATGTTTTAGCTGCCAGTCTGATCCATCATCTGACTGGATAATCAGTCGTGATTCAATCTCTTCTTCAAGGGCGAGGCCTGCTATTTCTTCAGCAGAAACTGGAGGTACAAAATCGGGAAATGCATTGCGGATTAACAGAGGTTTTTTCTGCCAGAAATCTCGCAGAAAAACCTCTAAACTGATATCGCCCAAAGGCAAATTATTCACTAGTCGATTAACTCTAGCAGTTGTTCAATGGCATCTTCCATTTCTGCATAGACTTTACGCTTATCACGGTTTGCCAGGGCAGCTAAACGGTTGTTTCCAACTTTATTGATACACTTTTGCAGAGTCTCAGCACACTCTTTGATCCCAACCATGTTGTAGCCAACTTTTTTTGACTGGTTGTTAACCGCTTCAAGGTTTTTCTTTAATTCATCTGCTTGTTGAATCAGACTTTCAAAATTAGCTTCCATTATGCTCTCTCGTCGTTATTGCGGGCGTGCCCGTTAATCGTTCTTCTTATCTACTGTTTCTTCGACTGATGTCAGTATGCCACGCAGCATATTCAGTTCTGTTCGCTCAGGGCGTGAGCGATTAAAAAAACGGTGTAGCTTATCTAACACTTTGCCTTCATGCTGGGGGATGATGAAATTAGTCATTCGCAGTACTTTCTCAAGATGTTCGTAGAACAGTGACATCTCTTTCTGACGAGGGTATTCCTCTTGTACTGATTTATAGCTTTTATTATCAGCCGCCATAAATATCTCATAACAGAGGAGCTGAATAGCCTGCGATACATTCAGAACCGGATATTCTGGATTGGCTGGAATATAAACGTGGATATTACACTGTTGTAACTCATGGTTATGTAATCCCATGGTTTCACGACCGAATACCAGAGCGACAGGACCGCTTTTCGCTTCACCTACGACTTGTTCAGCACCTTCTCTCGCTGGTAGTAGGGGAAGATCAAATGTCCTTTGTGTTCTTGCACTAGTGCCTATTACGAGTTGGCAGTCGGCAATGGCTTCTTCCAATGAATTGACTACGACAGCATTTTCCAGAAGATCCTTTGCTCCTGCTGCACGGGAATCTGCTTCTTTACTTGGAAATATTTCAGGTTCAACCAGATAAAGCTGGCTAAGACCCATATTCTTCATTGCCCTAGCAGCTGCACCAATATTTCCTGGGTGGAAGGTGTTAATTAAAACAACGCGGATATTGTCTAACATTTGCTCTCAAATATGCCTGATGGAAAACAGCAGACATTATAGTGAGCGTTCTTTGAATGTAGAAGCTCACTTTTGGAGATAACGTGGAGTAAGACAGGATTTATTGGTACTAGGCGCCCCAACTACGTATACGCCCAACATCAACATGTACAAAATTGCTGCGGCTATAAAGGCCAACACCACCAGAACGCATAGATAAAGAAGCTTTATGCAGATCTTTCAGATCTACACCAGGGATACGAATATCAATTGCCTGGCCTTTTAGGTGGTAACTTCTCTTCGCTACTTTATGACCTTTCTTACGCAGCATCTCATTTGTTTCCGGAGAGCGGTATGCAGAAATTACATGGATCTGTTTGTTGTCAAATTTCTGCTGCAGATCATGCAGCAACATGAGCAATTTAGTATCCATTCCAATGACATGGCCGTTACGGTGATCGCGCAGAAGGTAATTCAGAGCATTCAGGCCATCGTGATCAAAACTGCCAGCATGATAAAAAGGGCTGGCAACGGATTCACCCGTGTGCAGGTTTAGCAGGGAGAGGTGATGTTCTGTTTCGGAGTGGACTTTAGCGAAACTGGTCTTAGGTAAAGCGGTTAAGGCTGCTGAGCCTCCTAATACTTTCAAAAACTTACGTCTTGAATTGCACGTTCGATCTGACATTAAAACACACTATATAACTGGCTAATAACAGGGCCGATTATGCCTGATTATGTAGTTTTTGTACATATTTTGATCAATTTGAGGTGATGAAGATTTCTTGTGCAGAACCTTTTTTTAATTGGCTCAGCTCATACCGATCGCGTCGGTAAAGGTCATCACGGAAGTTTAAATTACCTTCCGGATCAACCCAACTGGTCCAGTAAGTGACATAAAGTTTGATGGGGTTATTGAGCTTGATCTGAGTTGTTTCCGTTTGCGAAAAGAGCGCATCAACTTGAGTGACGGGTAGTTGATTGCTCATTTTGAGCAATGCATCAGCCAGTTTTTTCGGTTGTTCAACACGTATACACCCAGAACTGAAAGCTCGTTTGTCTTCATCGAATAATCTTCTTGCAGAAGTATCATGCAGATAAACAGAGTAGGGCCCGTTGGTGAGGAATTTAACTTTACCTAAGGTATTTTCTTCACCAGGAGGTTCCCATAACCTCTGGTAGGATTCACCTTTATACATCCTCTCGAGATCAACTTCCTCATCAGGGATCAGTTTGCGTTGTGCTCCCCATCCGGTGATGACTTTGAGGTTTTTCTTATCAAGATAAGAGGGGTCTTTTTCGTAAATGGGGAGAATATCCTTGTATGCGATGCTTTTGGGTACATACCAGGAGGGGTTAACAACCACACGGTTAATGTCTGTCGAAAATATTGGCGTTTTACGTTTACGTTTGCCGACAATGGTTTTCATACTCATCGTTACGACACCCTGATCAAATAGATGCAGCTTATAATCCGGAACATTCACCTGGATGTATTGATCTTTTTCAGGCTGAAAACTATTCATTCTGTAAATATTTAACAGTATTTGTTCGGCTCGGGTTTGGGGTGAAATATTCAGTTGTCTTCGGGTTGCTGGGCCTAATATGCCGTCAGCCTTTGCTCCATGGCGCTTTTGAAATCTTATAAGGGCATGGTGAAGCTCCAGATCAAATAACTGTGATTGCATCTCATCCTGAGTTTCTTTGAGATCACCCAAATGAATTAGCATCTCTCTAAGAACGGAAACCTGTGGGTGGTAATCACCGAAACTGAGTAATCGAGTTCGATTGAGCCTTGGCCATTCCATCTTCACGGCCAGGGCTTCCATTTTCATCATTTCAGTATGTAGTTTGTCCAGTTGGTTTTGTGGTGGATGCGCAAGTGGTTCAGACAAATCTATGGGCGTTGCTTCAATTTTAGTTGGCTGAAGATGATGGATTAGCTGGGAGGGTGGGGCAAAAGCGAGAGTTTCTGCTTCAATGGCATAAGTGATGGTGCTGGCGGAAACAATAGAGAGCGCCATAAAACGGAATAACAATCTGCACTTGTCCATCTGCTCCCCCTCCTTTACCGAAATTTAGGGGTTTGTTAAGTACAGTTCTCGGAAGGGGTTTTGGCAAGAAATGGAGATGAAGGATTTTCAATAACCCATAAAGTGATATTCAGCTTTTATTAAGAGCTCTTTGTTTGAGCTCTTTGTTTGAGCTCTTGAGGATAGGGTGGAAGAATGAGTTTACTGAGAGTCGGCAGGATTATTTCTCCTGCTCCTTTTTAGTTTTTAGAGCTTCGTTTTCTTTATAGTATTCATCTTCGTAATAAATACCTTTGACCTTCAGCCTCTTCTCAATCCAACGGTTATAAAGAGTCCAAAGGAACAGTCCGGGAGTCATCATGATCATGATGCCTACCATCAACGCTGATCCCGCGTACTTTTCAGGAACTTGTAAGATTATCCAGTCCAAAAAGCCGGAGTAACGCCCACAGTAACCCCAGGCGATAAGGCCAGCGAAGCCAATCGCCACTGCGATATGGTGATGAAGTTTGTTGTGTTTTGCTTCAGTCATGTAACTCGAGTTTAATTTCTTGCTTCAGCTTCTTGTTTACGTTGTCTTGCCTGACTTTCAAATATCTGGCGGGCAAGGATCATACGGCAGTTTTCAGGCATTTGCACAAACTCTGCGCTGGTTTGAAAGCGACCGTCGGCTTGAGGTGTGCTGCGCAAACAGGTTGCATACAGAATTAGGCCAACACAAGAATCCGGGAAAACCAGCTTCATTGAGAAATAAGCGCCGGCTGTGTACTGAGCATCTGAAGTGAACTGCAAACCGCCTTCAGAGATATTTACTTCCTGAATGGCTGCATGACTGACGGTCATCTCCTCTGATGCAATTGCCTGAGCAATACGTTCAATTTTCTCGTTGATGATATTTAAAACTGAGGCAAGAGTAGGATCTTTTTCCGTAACCTTTCGCATGAGTTGAGCATTTGCGGAGTCCATTTGCTGAAGCTCACTGAGTAACAGGAAATTAGGCGAGACACCAAATTGGCTGGGTTTAGGATGATCGCTGATTTCTGATTCTGAAATAACCTTAAGTTCCAGAGAAATGTGTTGGTCAATTCGAAAAAACTGGCGGCGATCCTGATCCTGCATTTTCTGCCTCTTAATCTGAGTGTTGGTTCCTTATAAGTAGCCTGAGTATAACCAAGATATAAAAATATAGAAGTGGATACAGGGTGTAATAATCTGCCTGCGGTACTTTTCAATAACCTCAAAGAAAAAAGCATATTCAGCTTTTATTAGGGTTAATTCAAATATTGTAATTAATTGTTATTTTTACTCATTCTGCTTTCTATGCTTTAATCGCCGCCATGTTTAAACCCTTATCCATCTTTATTGGATTGCGCTATACCGCTGCAAAGCGAAGCAACCATTTCATTTCATTTATCTCTCTGGCATCTATGTTA
>JASBRM010000132.1 GCA_030149405.1 Neptuniibacter sp.
GTCATTACGGGTGACATTGACATCATCTACCTCAGGAACCCCAGAAATACCTTTCATAACGCCTTTAGTAGATGGGGTAATGAGAAGCTCGGGTAGCTTTTGATCTTTTTCCAGACCTTCTGCAATCTGGATGCCGCAAAACTCTCGTTCACCTTTAGCGTAGGCGCGCCACATCGAACCAGTGATGTATTGGCGGCAGATTGCTTCGATCATTACCGGCTTAGCTTTTTGAACAATCCATACAAGCGGGTGCGGAATATCCAGAATATGGCTGTCTGCCAATCCCTGTTCACGGAAGAGTTTGAACCAGTGATTGGATATTGCGTTTAGCGCTGCGCCTTTACCAGGAACACCCTGCATTCCACCTTCGCCGGTCCAGATGCATTCAAAAGCAGAAATGCGGTCACTGATCACCATGACGGCGAGATCAGCATCGGGATGGACGTTGTAACCTTTTTCTTTGATCAGACGTTTACAGTCTTCTTTGGTCAGCCAATAAACGGAACGTACTTTGCCACTGTGAATCGGTAGATCAGTACGAATGGGAAGGTCGTTATTAACGGCTAATACTTTATCGGCAAGACTCATTTAACTTGTCCTGTATATGTTCAAAAAAGATTCCAACAGGCTTTCAATGAGATAAAGCCTAAGAACTATGTAAGCTTGTGTTACTTGATTTGGCTCTGTGACTATTTATTCCTGATATGGGTTCAGGAATAAATTTTCAGCTGTATCGTTTTACGTCCTTTAGCAATGAGCTCAAATCAAGGCCCTGCATTTCAGCCAGTGCTTCCAGATCGTTGGAAGTACGTGGAGGAAGTTTTGTTAGTCGCTCCCGTTCAGCTTTCTGATCATTGATCTTCAGCTGAAGTTTTTCATGTAAAGCGTCCAGTTGCTCGATAGATAATTGAGAGAGCTGACTGATAAGATCTTCTTCAGTCATTAACTCAAGGTGCCTCTACAGCAAAATTGAAGGCTGCATTATATCAGAACACTCAGTTAACTGATCAATACACAGGGAAGATAATTTTTAGTTTGAAGGGAAGGGTATTGCTTGTGTAACCTTTTAAAGGCACAAAAAAGCCGGATTAAAAAATCCGGCTTTTGAAAATAAGTATCAAACTTACTTAGCGATAGACTGCAGTTCAGACATTGCAGCTTCGCGAGTTTCGTTCGCGATAGAAGTGAAAGCTTCGCCCTGGCCTTTCAGCAGTTCGAACAGAGCTTTGTTTGCTTCCATGTTGAACTTGATCAGTTCTTCTGGAGTTTTCAGCTCTTTTGCTTTTTCAGCTTCGCTCTGGAAGAAAGCAGTCAGCTCTTCGCCAGATTTTTTCTGCTGTTCGATAGACTTAGTGATAGCCTGCGCCTGCAGGTTCATCAGAGACTGAACAGTTTCGAAAGACTTCTGAAAATCAACAGTAGTAGTCATGTTATTTCTCCTAAAAAAATTTATGTTGCAGTGCACAATATGAAAGCCATTGTAGTTGAATTATTGACCAAGTCAACACTTTTTTTGTGCGGTGCACAAAAATATTAAATTCCTATTCTGTAGCACTGTATTAGCTGTCTATTAAAGAATGATGTCTGGACCTGAGGTATACAAATTGATCTAATGTGCGCCCTCATTAAAGTAAGCAGATATGTGAAAACAAAATGGCAGGTTTAGAAACCATACTGATGCTTTTTGTCCTGATCGGCTTGGGCTATCTGGGCAAGCGAACGGTATTGCGGGAACAGTCGATGGCACCGTTGAATCTGTTTGTGTTTTATTTTGCGATACCTGCTCTGCTATTTAACTCAGTTTATAAACTCTCGATTGATTCAATCTTTCAGCCTTTGGCGATGTTGGCGTTTTTGTTGGCTGTTGTGGCTACAGCACTGATTGCTGCTTTTGGTTGTGCACTGTTTTTTTCAGAACGTAATAAAGAAGCATTAGTCATCCGAGCACTCAATGGCACCTTCTCTAACTATGCCTATATGGGAATCCCTGTTGTTTTCGGGTTGTTGGGTGAAGACGCCTATGGCGCAATGATCTGCATAATTCTGTTGGGTAATGTCTTCCAGATCGGAGGCACCCAGTTTCTTATGGAGAGCCTCCGCCATGAAGGGCAGGGAGCCAGTCAGATTTTGAGGATTCTGGACAAGGCTTTGCTACGCAGCCCAATCGTGATTCCTACTTTTCTGGGTGTGCTGGTCTCCGCTACCCAGATTGATTTACCTAAGGTACTGGTCGACTCTCTGGAAATGCTGGCGCCAGCAACTGTTCCTGTTGCATTGTTCTGTCTTGGAGCAGGTCTGGAGTTTCGGACACTGCGTGAAAGTAAGGCGGAATTGTTCTGGCTGGTGGTGGTGAAGCTCGTAGTGCACCCACTGTTGACCTGGATTACTTTCAGAGTGCTCGGTATCGAAGACCAGAACTGGTTTATGGCTGCTATCTTGCTGGCGGCTTTGCCTACCGGAGCATTAGCACATGTGATGGCTGCTCGGTATGACGTAAAAGAGAAAGAGACATCACTAACTGTTGTGCTTTCGACACTGGCTTCAATTGTCAGTGTAACCGTCTGGGTATCGTTGCTGGGCTAAGGCCTGTTAACAGGCCTGAGAATGTGGAGCTGAGGAACTAGTCCTCCTGCTCCAGAATTTCTCTGAGCTGGTTAACCACTTTACTGGGTAAACGGTTAATCACGACACGACCATTTTCCTCATCAAATTCGATTGCCTGATTGGAACCTATGCTGCCGAATGAGCGTTTTGCCAGTTCCAGATTCCAGTTGTCTGCTTTGACTCTGACTTTAGCAAAACGGTTGATGGTACTGGTGTGGGGTTGGAACTCCTGACTGACATTGTATGGACCTTTATTGGCAAACTTACCGAAGGTGCCTGCGATCGTCTCAGCTTGTTCTGGTGGAATGTAGGCGTCAAACAGGTTTTCAATGTCATTAAGGTTGGCGGGTTCCCTTTCCGCTTTTTGTCGTTCCAGATAGCTGACAACATCCTCAACAACAGCATCTTTCTTTTCAGTCAGATCGTTTTGATTACAGAAATCACGCGCTGCACGGATCAGCTCGCCAGTTGATTTCTTGGAGGGTGTTACATCAGTACAGCCAAAAGCAGATGAGAAGTAGTGAGTAATTTCCCCTTTTTCTTTACTGCCGATGAAACTCAGATAGCTGTCCTGCTTCTTCTTGAAAGTACTGATATTGATGCGCATGGCCTGGTGCAGTTGATCCAGATTCACTTCCATCACCTCAGTCGGGCGCAGATTGTTATCAAACACAATGCTGGATTTGTCCCTTACCAGCGCAACCAGCATAAAGTCATAGCGATCACTGGAGTAAAGTGCGAACAACACATACCCACCATAGGCGGTATGCGCAGATGGGCTGTTAATCGCCAGCATCAGTTGCGCCATACTTTTCTCAGTCAGTTGCTCGAAGTTCTGCTCATCCCACTCTGATTTGCTGAATGTCTCAAAAGCGGAGATAAACGGAAAACTGTCTTCATTTTCCTGATTGAATGCTCCATGAGTCAGGCTGGAGCGGCGGCTGAAAGCGGTGTAGAGGGTATCAAACAACTGGCGCGCCATTGAGTCTGTAACTGGGATAATGCCGCCACGGTCAGAGATTTTTGCCGGTGCTTCATCCGATTCTTTCAGCAGTTCCCGAATGGCCAGTTGTTTAAGTTCCATAGTGATTCCGTAGCTCTAGCAATAAAGAGTGTGAATTGTATTTAAAAGCGAGGTAGCTTGCAGTATAAAGGTGCAAATTTCACAGAGCTGGACTCATCATGGCGTTAAAACCCACCATCCATAAGGCAAACGTTAATATTGTGGATATGAATCGTGATATTTATGCCACAGAAAAACTTACTCTGGCTTTACACCCTTCAGAAACAGCTACGCGAATGATGGTGCGCCTTCTGGCCTATGTGATCAACTACGATACGGATCTGAGTTTCACTAAAGGTCTTTCTTCAACGGATGAACCGGATCTTTGGATTGTAAGGCCAGAAGGCACAGTAGACTGCTGGATTGAAGTTGGTCAGGCGTCTCCAGAAAGGTTACGCAAAGCGGTGAGCCGGGCTGAGAAAATTCGTCTCTATGCTTATGGAAGTGAGGCAGATATCTGGTGGTCAAAGCAGGGCGGTGATATTTCCGGGTTACCCAAAACAGAAGTGTATCAATTACCTGCTGAACAGGTTGATCCTCTGGCAGAAATCTGTGATCGCAATATGGATCTCACCGTTACCCTCAGTGAAGAACAATTGTTTATCAGTGCGGGTGAGCAACAGTTCGAAGTAAGTATCCATCGTTTGGTTTAATGTTGAGTCAACTGATAATATCGCAGCCCCCTACAACGTGTTGACTGAGAGGTCCATCATCAATAAGCAATGTTCTGAGTGTGGTGTTGAGTTTCATTGCAGTACTTCACCTGGCTGCAAGGGCTGCTGGTGTGATGCTTACCCTGCAATAATGCCGCTGGACTTTTCACAGGGTTGCCGATGCGCTGACTGTCTGCAGGCGGCAATTCACGACAGGGTCAGTGAAACATTAAAGTCCAGGCCCATTGCTGAAGTGGTGGACCTAGCGAAGCCTTTTGCTACTTCACAAGAGCTTCAGGAAGGCATCGATTACAGAGTTGAACAGGGAAGCTATGTGTTCAGTTCTTGGTATCACCTGAAACGTGGTTACTGCTGCGGCAATGGTTGTCGCCACTGTCCTTACCCTAAAAACTAAGATTCCATCTGAGTGAATTCCATGAAGAAAAAACTGATGATGTCCTGGAGCACGGGCAAAGACAGCGCCTGGAGCCTTTATCAGCTCCAGCAGCAGGATGAATACGAGATTATTGGCCTGTTCTGTACCATTAATAAGAAGTTTGCTCGAACAGCCATGCACGCGGTTCGTGTTGAGCTGCTACTGGAACAGGCAAAACAGATTGGTCTTCCTCTGGATATTATTGAAATTCCTTACCCCTGCAGCAATGAACAATACGCTGAAATTATGCAGGAGTTTATCGATCAGATAACAGCCAGAGGCGTTGAATGCTGCGCTTTTGGGGATTTGTTTTTGGAAGATATTCGTCAGTATCGGGTCACTCAACTTCAGGGCACAGGTATTGAGCCGGTTTTTCCGCTGTGGGGGGAGCCTACGGATCAGTTGGGAAGAAAGATGATTGCTGCGGGTTTGAAAACTGTCATCACCTGCGTGGATCCCAAACAGCTGGATGCGTCGTTTGTTGGGCGTGAGTATACAGAGCAATTCCTGAATGACTTACCAGACTCTGTAGATCCCTGTGGCGAAAACGGTGAATTTCATAGCTTTGTATTTGACGCCCCAATCTTTAAACAGCCTATTGCTATCGAAGTGACTGAGGTGGTGGAGCGGGAAGGGTTTGTGTTTGCTGATGTGATTAGTGTTAACAGGCCCTAGGAAAACGGCGACTTAACCAGAATAAAAGCGGGTTGAGCATATTAGTGAATCTTCAGCCCGTAAAAGCCAACCCAGACGGACAACATCCAAAGCAGAGAAAATGGGATCAGAAGAATCCCGGCAACGACTCTGACCCATACTTTCTTATTCATTATCAGGGAAGCGAATCCAATAAAGAGTCCCCAGCAGACCAGAGGTACCAGCAGATAAAAAGCGATTTCCTGAGACCGGCTGTACTCATCGATAAACCGATATGTCCAGGCAACAATACTTAAAAGAGCTGAACAAGTTGCGAATACAGGAAAACATTTTGTACCCATCAATAATCAACCCGGCCACGGTTCTTTTTAGTCTGGCCTCGCTTTGTTTTTTTATCCAAACGTTTTCTCTGAGAGCTTTTAGTTGGTTTGGTCGCTCGTCGGGCTTTCTGGATCTTTGTGGCGTTCAGAATAAGGTCTTTCAGGCGTTCTAAAGCCGCTTCTTTATTACGCTCAAGCTCCCTGTATTGTTGAGCTTTAATGATAATTACCCCTTCTGAATTGATGCGTTGATCACTCAGTGCCAGCAAACGCTCTTTGTAAAAATCTGGCAGGGAAGAGCGCTTAATATCAAAACGCAGATGAATGGCATTAGAAACTTTATTCACGTTTTGACCTCCGCTGCCCTGAGCGCGGATGGCGTTCATCTCAATTTCTGCATCTGGGATGGATACACGGCTGGAAATTTCGAGCATTTGGGAATCCTGTGTGAAAATGTTTCCAGCTGGAAAGAGGGTATTGCTGTAAGTTACGGGTGTTCTGAGGGGAGAATATCAAATGGAGCAGGAAAATAAGACCGTTGTTACAAAACAACGGTACATTTCATTGAATTAACCCAGAAGGGGGTGGGGTATTAATCATCAAAATCGTCAAACACATCTTGTAAATCGCGCATCAGTTCCTGTTCTTCACGCATAGCTTCCAGTCTTCTTCGTTTTGCTGGATTAATACTGTCTTTTTGATAAATGGTTGAATCCGCTTCTTTAACGGCGGGTTCATCGTCAGCGACCCATTCATCCATATCAACGCTGACTTTCGGTTCATCCCCTGTGTGATGCTGCTCACCCATATTCAGTTCCTCGACCAGGTTATAAAGCCTTTAGCCTGATTATGGTACAGATTTCAAAATTGGAAAGTTGAGATGCGAATAATTTTACAAGTTGGCGGTTTTTTCAGGCCAGTTTGGTTTTTGTCATTTTCCTGTCAAACAGGCATGTTCTTTTAAACTCTGAACTATTGATTAAACTCAAGTATTAATAGGTTCGACTTTGCTACTTATGCTTTAGTGTAATATTGTTGTTTTGTTGCAGTGCAATAAACGGTAAAATTAAGGGTAAGTAAAAAGAGGAATTACTGTGTCCACTAAATACCTGAAACGTTTCTTTAAACCATCATCTATTGCTGTGTTCGGTGCGTCTGAACGTGAAAACAGCATGGGGGGTGTTGTATTGAAAAACCTTCAGGAGAGTGGTTTCAAAGGTCCTATGTATGCCATTAATTCGCAGGGCTATGAGTCTGTATATGGCGTTTCTTGTTTCTCTTGTCTACCTGAACTCCCTGAGATGCCTGATCTGGCTATTATCTGTTCACCACCAGAAACAGTAGCGGATATTATTCGTGCGTTGGGTGCGAGCATGGTGAAAGCGGCGATGATCCTGAGTGGCGGCATTTCCATCAAAGCCGGTGAAAGTGTTGATTTATGCGAACAGGTAAGAGAAGCGGCTAAACCCTACGGTATTCGTATTCTGGGTCCTGACTGTATGGGGATGCTGGTCCCTGGCCATAACATGAATGCCAGCTACTCCCATGTAAATATTGAGAAAGGTAAAGTGGCCTATGTTGGCCAGTCCGGCACCATCGGAACCGCAATGATTGACTGGGCTACAGGGCAGGAAATTGGTTTTTCTCACTTCCTGACACTGGGAGCCGGTGCTGACGTTGATCTGCCTTCTGTAATCGATTATCTGGCTCAGGATCCATATACCCACGCAATTCTGTTGCAGATTAACCGCGTTGATGGTTCTGCAAGGGATTTCCTTTCCGCTGTACGCTCCGCTTCCAGAAATAAATTAGTACTGGTACTGAAAAACGACACTTTTGTGGGCGAGCTTTCAGGTACTGAACTGGCTCCAGGCATCTATGATGATGACCAGGTTTATGATGCTGCCTTAAGACGGGCAGGTGTCGTGCGCGTAGAAACTTCCGATGAGTTATTCAACGCTCTGGAAACGCTTTCCCGCATGAAACCTATGCGTGGCGAACGTCTGGCTATTCTCTGCAATGGCATGGGACCTAATGCGCTGGCGACAGAACGCCTCCTGAATAAACAGGGCAAGTTATCTGAGCTGACCGAAGACACGGTAAAACAGCTTGAAGAATTTATGCCGGATCGATGGAATAAGAGTAACCCGGTTGATCTCGATGCAACTGCTGATCCGGAACGTTATGCTAAAGCTGTTCGGATTCTGACCAAGGATCCGAATGTTGATGCAGTGATGGTTCTACATGCTCCTACCCGGTTGGCGCCTGCGGTAGAAACTGCAGACAGGGTAATAGAAGTTGCAAAGAAAACGCCCCGAAATGTTCTGACTTGCTGGATGGGTCGTGCCACCGCAATTGAAGCGCGAAACCATTGCAATGCTGCGGGGATTTCGACGTTCCTCACCCCTGAGGAGTCTGTGGATGCATTTATGTATATGGTTGAATTCCACCGAAACCAGGAGGTGATGAGGCAAACTCCACCACCTTATGTGGAACAGCACACCGCGAACCATATTCGTGCCCGTGATCTGGTACAGACTGCATTGGCAGAACGCCGCGATTATCTTACCCATGCCGAAACCTTCTCGCTACTGGATCTTTATGATCTGCCTGTTGCCAGTACCTACTACTGCAATGACCTGAGCGAGGTCACCTGCGAAGCTGAAAAAATTGAGAATTCAGTTCAGATCAAAGCGTTGCATAACAAGAATGTTTACCCGTTCTCTTACGATGCAGAGGGGGAGCAACGTTGGAAAGATATTGTTCAGGATCTGTTCTCATGTTCTGAAATTGAGCATGCAACAACTCAGTTATCGTATCGGGTGAATGAACGCTTCTCTGAAGATGAGATGAAAGGTTTCTGTGTTCAGCAGATGAAGCGAGGTTTCCAGTCTCTGCAAATCAATGTGGGGATTACTCGTGATCCGACATTCGGTCCTGTTCTGTTGTTTGGTACTGGTGGTTATACAGCGGATGTTCTTGCGGACCGACATGCGATGTTGCCACCGTTGAACATGGCCCTGGCATCTGAATTCATCAGCCATTCCAGAATCTGGAAAATTCTTGAAGAAAACAGTTACCGCCCAGAGCAAGACAAAGAGCAGTTATGCAAACTGCTGTTAAAACTCTCAGAAATGATTGTAGACCTGCCGCACCTTAAATGCCTGGAGATTAATCCTCTTCTGGTTAACAAAAGCGGCTTGCTCATTACCGATGCAAGTGTGTCGCTCTCGGAGGAACCTGGGCGCCTGTCTATCTCTCCGTACCCTGAGCACCTGAGTGAAAACATCGTACTTAAACGATCAGGCCGAAAAGGCATTATGCGTGCCATCCGTGGTGAAGATGAGCCTAATCATCTGGAGTTTTATAACAAACTCAGCCCGCAATCGATTCGCCTGCGTTATTTCTACAGCCGCGGTGTTCCAAGCCATCAGGAACTCGCGAACTGGACTCAGATCGATTATGACCGTGAAATGGCGTTTATCATCTCGGTCCCTCGTGAAGAGGAAAAAGGGGTGGAAACTCTGGGTGTCGTACGTGCGGTTACAGATGCAGACAATGTCCGTGCAGAATTCAGTGTGGTGATACGTGATGATCTTCAGGGTGAAGGTTTAGGTGTGGCATTGATGAGTAAGATCATCGACTACTGTAAGAGCCGCGGAACTTTGCAGATTATTGGTTCAACTCTGCCAAATAACAAAGGTATGCAGAACCTTGCTCAGAAGCTTGGTTTTGAGAACAGCTACAACATCGAAGAAGACGTTGTGGATATGAAGATGATGCTTAATGAGCCCAAAGAGGATTGGCAACGTCTGCGCCTGCACTTGCCGCACTGATGGTCTTTTGCTTTTTTTGAATATAAAGCTTCATCTCTTCAGCATTAGAAAACTGGCTGTAAAAACGGATGATCTCATCTACATCTTTTTGTGACCATTTTTGCAGTTCTGGGAAACGCTGCTCCCCAAAAATACTGACCAATAGCGGTGCAAGATCGTGATTAATGTTTTGCTCTAATTCTTGTTTAGATATCTCAGAGAGATCAGCTTCCAGCATTCGGTAGATTAACACTGAACGTTTTAGCTCTCCCGCTGCGGACAAAGTCTTCAGATGGTTAAAATGTTTGGCGCTTTTAGGTGGGAAAATCATTGACCATTGATCTGATTTTCTCCGCAGTTTAAGCACTGGCCCATTGGGTTCATCCATCACAACATCATACCCATCAGCTACCTGTTTCGCTTCTACGACTCTGGAAGCGAACTGTTCAGTTGTAAGGTTTACATTTATGGCCAGGTAACGGCTGGCTTTAAACGCTTTAAAGGGCAATTTTGGGGCATTCGGGTATTTATGTGTAACAAAACTTCTGAGCTCTTTATCCAGGTGTAAAACCTGTCTGAATACGCGAATGTAATTGAAAAGTTCATCGACACCCTGAAGGTGAGGTTCGCAAGCGAGCATGCCCTGATGTTCACATTGACCGATGACAGACTGGACGATGTTGATGGCAGCATGAGTGTCTATTTCATCGGCACAGGAGTACGAGCTCACAAACAGCAGAATGCCGAGTAAAAATCTTTTTCCTGAACTCATGCACAACGATCCTTTCGCAATTTTCCTAACGGCAGATTATCTAAGGGGAATGGTTGTAACTACCCAGCTATTGTAACGGGTTTTAACATCTACGACCTACTTTGAGTAATACAATCGAATAAGTAACCAGAGAAAGTGTAAACGCAGTTTTTGACGGGTGAGGGAGAAGGGGGGGGAAAGAGCAATAAATCGATTATTGCTCTTCTGCATCGTCATATAGCTCATCGTCTTCGTATTCAACAAAGCTTAAATCAATCAATTCTTCAGTATAATCTTCCATTTCTTTTATCCTCTTTTTGATTGTGGATAACTTTAACCAGCAATGATTGCTTGAATATGACGCTTATGTTTCAGGTTTATGACTATTGATTCTGCATTCTCAAAGCCGCAAAAACTGCCGGTAACACAGATACAACTGCCTGAACTGACTGAAAAGGGCATCAAACTCTGGTTGTTAAGGCTGGATCAGACACATCCATTCATCAGCGGTAACAAATGGTACAAACTGAAGTACAACCTGGAATTTGCTGTAGATAATGGCTATCGCACAGTGCTGAGTTTTGGTGGGGCGTACTCCAACCATATTCACGCGCTTGCCTGGGCTGCCAAGGAGGCGGGCCTCAATAGCATTGGTGTTATTCGCGGAGAACCTGAATATGCTGCAAACCCCACTTTGAGTGATGCTCAGGAATGGGGAATGCAACTGAAGTTTGTGAATCGTCAGGATTACCGGTTAAGACAAGATCCTGACTATATCCAGCAGCTCTGCAACTCCCTGCCTGAATCATTACAGCCCGTTTTAGTTATTCCTGAAGGGGGGAGTAATAAGCTGGCCGTGAAGGGATGTAGGGAAATCCTCTCAGAGCAGGTGCTTCAGCATGTTAAACCTGAAAGTGTAATACTGGCTTGCGGTACCGGCGGAACTCTTTCCGGAGTTGCCGTTTCACAGCCATCCCTGAATATTCTGGGTATACCGGTTCTGAAAAATGCTGAGTTTCTTTACGATGATATTCGAAACCTCATTCAATCCTCGGGCGAGGCTGATCCTCAAAACTGGACGCTTGATCTCGACGGCCATTTTGGAGGCTATGCCAAGTGTCCTCAGGATTTAACAGACTTTATGCAACGAATTGAGTCAGAATGTGGCGTGCCTCTGGATCAGGTGTACACCGCAAAAATGTTGCTACGTACCCTACAGATGATCAAACAGGATCTGATTAAACCGGGGTCAACTCTGCTCGCTCTTCATACCGGAGGCTTACAAGGTAGGCGTTCGGTATATGGTTCTAAAAACTAAGAGAAAAATCAGCGGGATAGTGTGATAATCTTGCTAAATCTAACCCCTCTATCCGGAGTAAAAATGGATTACTTTCGTAATATTGGCCTGATCGGTCGTTTAGGTAGTAAGTCAGTCATTGATACGTTAAAGCATCTGGTCCGTTTCTTAGGTGACAGAGGGTTAAACACTATATTGGATGAGAAGATTGCTCAGGTCATGCCGGGTCATGGGCAGCAGACCAGCAAACAGAAAATGATGGGCGAGATCTGTGATCTGGTCATCGTAGTAGGCGGTGATGGTAGCCTTCTGGGAGCGGCACGTTCTCTGGCTCAATACCATGTGCCAGTACTCGGGGTGAACCGAGGCAATCTGGGTTTCCTGACAGACATCTCTCCAGACGAGATCGAAGAGAAAGTAACTGAAGTCCTGGAAGGAAAATACACGGTAGACAGTCGCTTCCTTCTGGATGTAATTGTTAAACGTGATGGTGTTCCAATCGCAGAAGGCACTGCACTTAACGATTGTGTGCTGCACCCGGGTAAAGCCGCTCGAATGATTGAATTTGAGTTATATATCGAAGGACAGTTTGTTTATACCCAGAAATCTGATGGTCTGATTATCTCTACCCCTACCGGTTCGACAGCGTATTCACTCTCTGGAGGAGGTCCGATCATGCACCCTAAACTGGATGCACTGGTTCTGGTGCCTATGTTCCCGCACACACTATCAAGTCGTCCTATTGTGGTGAACGGCAATAGTGAGCTGAAACTAGTGATCAACCCAGACAGTGGGGCCTACCCCACAGTTTCCTGCGATGGACAGAAAGATATCGCCTGTGCGCCGGGTGACACGATCACGGTTCATAAGAAACCGCATAAGCTGAAGCTCTTGCATCCTTTGAATTACGATTTTTACTCTACATGCCGAGAGAAACTGGGCTGGGGTACCAA
>JASBRM010000146.1 GCA_030149405.1 Neptuniibacter sp.
ATGGGAAGTCGAACTGAGTGGGACCATAAACCTGCCCGGAAGAAGGAGAAGGTAAACCCTCGCAAAGGTTCTCAGCGCGAAGCCCTGATGCGTTCTGCCAAGAAAAAGGACGTGGCGAAATCCGGTGGGCCAAAGAAACGAATAGTTGAAGCTAAATCGCCTTCCTCCAAACACCAATTGTCCGCTGCCGAGCAGGAACTAATGGAATTCAGCGGTGGTGGTAAAGGCAAAAGTAACAAAGCCAAGAAGCGTAAAGTGACGGCCAAGCCGAAGCTTAAAGGTAAACAGAAAGGTCTGAAGGTAAAAAAATCTAAACGGTGATAAAAAGCTGCATGGGATTTTCATGCCCATGCAGCATTGCCTTTGCTATAATCCGCCCATCTCAGGCCAGATATGAAACGCTCTCCATGAAAGAGATTATCCTGCTCAATCTTTCCGGTGAAGATAAACCGGGAGTGACCTCAGCCATTACATTGATCCTTGCTGAATACCAGATCAATATTCTTGATATTGGTCAGGCAGTTATCCATGACACACTGTCACTAGGTATTCTGATTGAAGTGCCTAAAGAGGCTGAATCCTCTCCGTTACTGCGAGATATTCTGTTTAAAGCTCATGAGCTGAATATGAATATTCGCTTCCAGCCGGTCGATGAGAGTAATTATGCGCAATGGGTGGATGGTCAGGGCAAATCACGTCATATCATTACTTTGTTATCCCGTAAATTGAGCTCAGAGCATATTGCTGCAGTCACCCGTATTGCAGCGGATCATGGTTTGAATATTGATAACATCAATCGCCTTTCGGGTCGTATTAGTCTGAATGAGGTTCAGGATAAAGCCAAAGCTTGTGTGGAGTTTTCTGTACGTGGTGCGCCGGATGATACTTCAGCGCTCAGAGCAGAATTCCTGAAGGCCGCGAGTGATCTGGATGTCGATATTGCTTTCCAGAAAGATGATATTTTCCGCCGAAACCGCCGCTTGGTGGTGTTTGATATGGATTCTACTCTGATCGAAGCAGAGGTCATCGATGAGCTGGCTAAAGAAGCGGGGGTTGGCGAACAGGTAGCTGAGATCACTGAAGCGGCAATGCGCGGTGAAATAGACTTCAATGAAAGCTTTCGTCGCCGAATGGCTTTGCTTAAAGGTATGGATACGTCTGTACTAGATGCAATTGCAGAACGCATTCCAATGACTGAAGGGGCGGAAGAATTGGTTTCTAACCTTAAGGCATTAGGCTTTAAGACCGCTATCCTTTCGGGTGGTTTTAACTACTTTGCATCCCGCTTGCAGCAGAAGCTGGGCTTTGATTATGTTTACGCTAACGACCTTGATATTGACAGCGATGGAAAGGTTACTGGTGAGGTAAAAGGCACCATCGTAAACGGAGAGCGTAAGGCAGAACTACTACGAGAGATCGCAGAGAAAGAGGGTATTCGCTTAGAGCAGACGATTGCTGTGGGGGATGGTGCCAACGATCTGCCGATGCTTTCTATTGCAGGCCTGGGCATTGCCTTCCGTGCTAAACCGTTGGTGCGTCAGAGTGCGAAACAGGCGATTTCTACACTGGGCCTGGATGGTATTTTGTACCTTATCGGTTTTAGGGATCGAGATACCCTGATTTAAAGATCAGCGACTTCTTTCCAGACTATTCGGCGAAGAAGTCGTAGTCCATTTGGTGGCGGGGTTGTTGTAAGTAATAACCTTGCACATAACTAACACCCGCTTTCCAAAGATTCACCATCGTTTTGCTGTCTTCTACTAGGGGAGCGATTGTGATTTTGTCCATTTCAGACAGGCTTTTTACCAGATTAACGAATTGATTGTCCTGATTCTTATCTTTGCCCAGTTCCTGAACAAATAAACCATCCAGTTTGATATAGTCCGCATCCACTTTCTTGAGTACTTCCTTATCGTATGGCGCAGTACCAAAATGTTTGATGCAGATCTTACAGTTAAGATCGTGAATTAGTTTGGCAAACAGCCGGGCTTTTTTGGGAGCCATAGCGATATCGCTGTTACTTAGCTGAAAGACCAGCTGCTCTGGATCGATCTTCTGATCCTTTAACGTGTTTGTAAGCCAGACTAGTAGATCTTTGTTGCCCAGACAGTGAACCGACAAGTTGATGATCAGATTACTTTTCTGATCACTTGCTGGAGCTGCCTTTAATTGGGATAAGCAGTTCTCAATGACCCAGCGATCAACCTTGATGGCTGTTTCTGGGTCACACATGGCGTTTCTGAACTCGTTTGGTGAGATCTCTGTTTCTTCCGCACCTAGCAATCTGAGTAGCACTTCATAATGGGCAACGGGCTTCTCAACAGTAAGATTAACCACAGGTTGGAATAAAAGCTTAAGGTTGCCAGAATCCACTGCTTTACTGACCTGTTTCATTTCATTGTCATCCAGCTCATATGAACTGGTGGCAGAGAATATCTGGATAGCCGTTTCTTGATCCGCCCGCGCTTCAATTGCTGCAGATTCTGCATTGCTCAGCAATTCAGCTGGAGGTGGTGAATTGTCGTTAATCAGGGCAATGCCTACTGAGCAGCTACTCTGTATTGTGTCCTCGGCAACTTTAATTTCTTGTTGTCCAATCAGTTTGGATAGCTTTTCGGCAAAGGTTTGAGCTTTTTCGGGGCTGGAGTCAAGAAACACCACAGCGAAGGCATTGTTTTCGAGTTGCGCCAGTAAATGGGGGTGTTTAACTGCTTTATTGAGGGCTGTACCGATTTCCCGTACGTAGCGATCCCTGTGTTCCGGGGTGACATTACCGTTAATTTCGTCGTAATTATCTAATTCTATGTACAGCAGGCTGCAGTCATTACCGCCTGATAACGATCGTTGGATAATCAACTCTAACTGGCGCAACAGGAAGTCTTTATTGAATAAACCTGAGATCAGGTTCAGATCTTCATTAAGGGACTTATCAACCAGGTGATCATCCACAGTGAGAGAGACACGAATCGACTTTTCACCCTTGAATTTGGTGGTTGCTAACTCAAGATGAGCATTAAATTCTGATTGATCGGTTCTCAAGCCGGTGATGTTAAAGGTGCTTTCTCCAACATTATATTGGTTGAGCTCGGTTAAATGGCTTTGGATCATCTCTCGATCATTATCTATAAAACGCTCGGTTATATCTCTGTTCAGCACCAGGCTTTCTTTAAACTCGCCAAATAGGTCAAGGAAGCTTTCATTGGCGTAAACAACTTTGTTGTGACTGCAGCAGGCAATCGCGTTTTTGGAGCTTTCCATTAGCTGGAAATTACGTTTTTCAGCTTTGGCGAGAGCGGCTCTGGATTTGCGAAGTTGGCGACGGTTTTCAAGGTTGGTCAACTCTTGACGCACCTGATGCAGCAGCAGCTCTTTTTCATCCAGTGGCACAATCGCTGTAATTCGGTTTTTCAGGGCTTCTAACTGTTTTTGGCTGTCTGCCTCAGGGATCAGTTGGATTACCGGTAAATCTTTATTCAGGCGTTTTATATGCTCGATGGCTTCCACTGCATTGAACTTGCCCTCTTTGGGTGAGCATATGACCATGTCCCAGGAGCGCTCACTCAGTGAGGTAAGGAACTGTTTTTCAGTTTTAATTTGTCTACCTCGTGGAGAGATACGAGGCGTTCGCAGAAGGGCCAATAGCGGAGCTATCTCTTCCGCACTTAAACCGATGAAGAGCAAATGAACATTCTTTCTCGAAGGTTGCTGGTCACTGCTTTGAGTGGCAGGTTTCAAGTCGGTGTTTTCGATATGTTCTGATTGCGACATTAAGTGATGCTCTGATTCAATTGCTCAGTATTGGCTAAGGGTATGGGCGAATAATATAGACGCCAGTCTATCTGCTTTAATTTTAACTGTCAGTTCTTTCACCGTTTCAATTATTGTTTACAAATGATCAATTTGTAGTACGTGCTGTAATAAATGAGAGGCAGGTAATTGCTTTGTTTGGGGGGGAGAAAATGGTGGCAATAGCGGGACTCGAACCTGCGACCCTCGCATTATGAATGCGATGCTCTAACCAACTGAGCTATATTGCCACGTAACTGACTCTTGAGATAAGACCGCTTAGGCAGAAAAAGGTGCTGATAGAGATCTAGATTAAAGTAGAGTCAGGAAGAAGTGGCTGGGGTAGGAGGATTCGAACCTCCGCATGACGAGATCAAAACCCGTTGCCTTACCGCTTGGCGATACCCCAGCATTATCTAAAGCATGGTGGCAATAGCGGGACTCGAACCTGCGACCCTCGCATTATGAATGCGATGCTCTAACCAACTGAGCTATATTGCCTTGCTTTAGAGGCGCGAATTATTCTCTTTTTGGGTTTGTCTGTCAATAGATTAAAGGTGAAAAAAGATCGAAAAATGGCATAAAAAAAACGGCCATTAAAGACCGGTTATTTTATGAACAAATTAGTGTTTAAACGTTGAAGCGGAAGTGCACTACATCACCATCTTTTACAATGTAATCTTTGCCTTCCAGTCTCCAGCGGCCTGCGTCTTTAGCGCCATTTTCACCGTTGTGCTCAACAAAGTCATCGTAGCTCACCACTTCGGCACGGATGAAACCTTTTTCGAAGTCTGTATGGATCACACCAGCAGCCTGAGGAGCGGTTGCGCCAATTTTGACTGTCCATGCACGTACTTCTTTAACACCAGCAGTGAAATAGGTGTGCAGGCCTAATAAATCGTAGCCAGCGCGAATTACTCGGTCCAGGCCTGGTTCTTCCATGCCCAGATCTGCGAGGAACTCCAGACGTTCTTCATCGTCTAGTTCGGCGATCTCGGCTTCCAGTTTGTTACATACCACAACGACGCCTGCGTTTTCTGATGCAGCCAGTTCACGTACCTGATCCAGATGATGGTTGTCTTCAAAGCCATCCTCATCAACATTGGCAATGTACATGGTTGGTTTTACGGTCAGTAGATGGAAGGCTTTCACAACCTTCATCTCATCATCATCCAGATTCATTCCACGAACGGGTTTACCTTCTTCCAGATGAGGAATGATGCGTTCCAGCATAGCTTTCTGGGCTACGGCTTCTTTGTCACCGCCTTTAGCCAGCTTTTGAATACGCTGAAGTTGCTTTTCTGCAGAATCCAGATCAGCCAGTGCCAGTTCAAGGTTGATGGTTTCGATATCTGCCAAAGGTTCGATTTTGTTGGCAACGTGGATGACGTTGTCATCTTCAAAGCAGCGAACAACATGTGCGATTGCATCTGTTTCACGGATATTTGCCAGGAATTTGTTACCCAGGCCTTCACCTTTTGATGCGCCTGCCACCAATCCGGCAATGTCAACAAATTCCATTGCAGTTGGTACAACGCGTTCTGGAATCACAATATCTGCCAGTTTATCCAGACGAGGGTCAGGCATAGCAACCGTGCCAGCGTTTGGCTCGATGGTGCAGAAAGGGAAGTTCTCCGCAGCGATACCGTTTTTAGTAAGTGCGTTAAACAGGGTGGACTTGCCAACGTTTGGTAGACCAACGATACCGCATTTAAAACCCATGATTGCTTCCTGTGTTAGCTGGCTGAAAAACTATGCAACTGGTTCATGGCTTTACCCCAGTCACCGGAAATGGCCAGTTCAAGATAGCGCTCGGCTTCATCTATTGCTGCCATTGTGGCCTCACGCTCTTTGGCTGGGGCCTTGTTTAATACAAAACCGCTTACCTGGCTGCTATGGCCGGGATGACCTATGCCTAGACGTAAACGGTAGAAATTCTTGTTGTTGCCCAGTTTGCTGATGATGTCACGCAAACCGTTGTGTCCACCATGTCCGCCACCCAGCTTGAATTTAGCAATGCCGGGAGGTAGATCCAGCTCATCATGAGCAACCAGGATCTCTTGAGGTGGAATCTTGTAAAAGTTTGCCAGTGCTGAAACGGACTGACCGCTCAGATTCATAAAGGTTGTAGGAACCAGCAGATGAATGATCTGCCCGTCGATCTGAACTTTGGAATAGAGCCCGTGATATTTTTTCTCAGGCTTTAGGGGAGAGAGATGTCGAGCAGCGAGCTGCTCGACAAACTCAGCACCGGCATTGTGACGAGTTTGGGCGTATTTAGTACCTGGGTTTCCCAGGCCAACAATAAGCTGAATCTTGTCTTTCATGTCGGTGCACTTAGTGATTAATCGTGCCGATTAATTACTTGCTGCCACGAGGAGCGTAAACGTAACCGATACCCTGATCGTGGTCACCGCCACGGCGTAGAGCAACGATCTCAACACCTTCTGGCAAAGTGATGTCAGACAGGTGAAGAACCTGGTCAGAAGCGCAAGCAGACAGATCAACTGTCAGGTTTTCTGGCAGGTCAGTTGGCAGACACAAAACTTCAACAGTGTTTTTCTCAGCAGCGAATTTGCAAGCCGCTTTAGACGCTGGAGATTTTTCGAAGTTAGCAAATACAACAGGAACAGTGATTTTGATCTTGTTGGATTTAGTTACGCGCTGGAAGTCCGCGTGCAGAACAACAGGCTTAGCTGGGTGACGCTGCAGATCTTTGATGATTACCTGCTCTTCTTTACCGTCCAGAGACAGAGTCAGAAGAGAAGAGAAGAATGCATCATCTTCGATCATTTTTACCAATTCGTTGTTAGCGATAGAGATAGAAGTAGGCTTCTTACGCTTATCACCACCAAAAACGATACCTGGAACCAGGCCTTCACGACGCAGGCGGCGGCTCGCACCTTTCCCTTCGTCGTTACGTGCTACAGCGTTAACTACAAAGTTAGACATTTTTCATACCTTTTAAATAAATAATCTGCAAAACCTTGCGACCAGGTTTTACAGATATTAAACCCTTGCGGGTATTAACCTTGCTGGTTATCAGCAAGATGCGTTATCAGCGGATGTTCTTAACGGAACATCGCGCTGATGGATTCTTCATTACATACGCGACGAACAGCTTCTGCCAGCATTGGTGCCAGAGTCAGTTGGCGTATTTTGGAGCAAGCCTGAGCCGCTTCAGTGAGTGGGATGGTGTCAGTAACAACAAGTTCATCCAACTCGGAATTCGTAACATTGGTAATCGCTGGGCCAGACAGTACTGCGTGTGTAGCGTAAGCGATTACACGTTTAGCGCCTTGAGCTTTCAGTGCTTTGGCTGCTTTACATAATGTACCTGCAGTGTCGCACATGTCATCGACCAGGACACAGGTACGGCCTTCAATGTCACCGATGATGTTCATTACATCGGATTCGTTCGCGCGTTCACGACGCTTGTCGATAATTGCCAGATCACAATCCAGAATTTTCGCGACAGCACGTGCGCGGACTACACCGCCGACATCCGGAGATACGATCAGCATGTCTTCGTATTCCTGATCGGCAATATCATCCAGCAGAACCGGAGAGCCATATACGTTATCAACAGGAACACTGAAGAAGCCCTGAATCTGGTCAGCGTGCAGATCTACAGTCAGAACACGGTCGATACCAATAGCATCCATCATGTCTGCAACAACCTTTGCAGTGATCGCAACACGTGCTGAACGTGGACGACGATCCTGACGAGCGTAGCCAAAGTAAGGTACTACCGCTGTTATACGAGAAGCAGATGCGCGACGCAGGGCGTCAGCAAGAACGATCAGCTCCATCAGGTTGTCATTGGTTGGTGCGCAAGTTGGCTGAATAATGAAAACGTCTTTACCACGTACGTTCTCCTGGATTTCAACGCTGACTTCGCCATCGCTAAAACGACCAACATTTGCTTTACCCATTGGGATATCCAGGCGTTCAACTACGCGTTTCGCCAGGTCTGGGTTAGCATTGCCGGTGAAGACCATCATCTTGGACACGGCGTGCACCTTTTCAGTTGTAAGTTGTTCGGAATCTGTAGATTGGGAACCGTTCATAGGTTTTTGGCTGGGGTAGGAGGATTCGAACCTCCGCATACTGGAATCAGAATCCAGTGCCTTACCGCTTGGCGATACCCCAACATTTCCTCTTGGAGGACAGGCCTCCCGTTGAAAGAGGCGCAGATTATCCCGGATTGATTTTGCAAAGTCAAACCAGAAATCATGGTTATAAAGTGATTATCAGAGGGCGATCCAGGTATGCAGAACCAGGGTGATTTTAAGCCCGTTTCTTACCAGACGAATCTTACGGGGTAAGGCAGGTTCCAGGCTGTTGTAACGCAGGTACTGAATGGTCCAGCCGTTCTGTTGCAACGTTTTAAGCCGATTCTGTTCCAGAGTATGTTGGAACTCACTATTGGGCGCAGGCATGCCTCTTATCCACCAATAGATATCACTGATTGGAATGTCCCAGCCCAGTTGCTGATAGAGGATATATTCTGGATCAGGTCCTGAAAACTTACCCTCGCCGGAAATATCTACAGTAACCTGATTG
>JASBRM010000150.1 GCA_030149405.1 Neptuniibacter sp.
GTACACGGGCAAAGAGAGATCCCAGGAAAATGAGGCGCTGGGTTCATGAGGAAGAGATGGAAGCCATGCAGCAGCGGTTGAATGCTGCACCCGATACCATGCTGATCCGAAAACAGACGGTTGAACATCCCTTCGGGACGATCAAAGCCTGGATGGGGGCGACTCACTTCTTAACCAAGCGATTTAAAAATGTCAGTACAGAGATGAGTCTTCATGTACTTGCCTATAATCTGAAGCGAGTTATCAATATCTTGGGCGTAAAAGAACTAACAGGAGCAATACAGGCTTAATAAGGGTTGTTATCTGCTGTCAGAAGCCCAGCAGGTTTACGAAAGCTAGATTAGCCCCTGATCTGGATTGAGCTGAATATAAGTTATTTACACTTATCTAAACGGGTAGCTCGCCGTTAGCCGCTGAAATACGATCATCAGTGGTCTTTTCACACAGCCTGGGCACGAAGCTGCCGTTATAAACGTGCCCTTAAATCCCAGACCACAAGCCTGTTCTCTGCTATCAAATGACAGTTCCTAAGGGAAATATCTGAGAAATCGTAGTTGTTGTCGCCTCACGTGCACGAAATCGACACTCTACGCGGGAATACCTTTTTCTGGCCTTGGTAAGCTATCTAACTGATCTTCACAATCTTGCAGAGAATTTCAGTAATGGATACCAAAAGTCACTTCAAAACAGTATTTGCCCATACCGGGAGGCAAAAACGTTCACCCGGCGTAACCTTTCTTGTTTTTAGGTCCTGGATAATCTCATCTCTGATGGAGGGTTTGAGATGACAGAGATAGAAGAATTAAAGAGCAAACTGGCTCGGATGAACCAGAAACCGCTAGTTGTTGCGACAGCAAAAGTTGAAAAATTCGAAGAAATCTCCTCAGGTCTGGTTCAATCAGGGTGGACAGTGATCCCCGATATACTCAAGAAGTTCAAGAAGAAGCTCGAACCTTTTGTTAATGAGCTTATCGCAGCCAATAAATTTGTAGATTCAACCATCACTGAATCAGTATTCATATTTAAAGGTGATTGTAGCTGCCAAGCATTGTATGTCATTGGTATTAATAACGATTGCGATATTACCGACATACAGAAACAAATTGGATGTTTCATTCAGATAGCTACGGATCAGGGAATAATTATCAAACCTGATGAGAAGGGTAATGTTGTCATCTCTGTTTCTCAGTTTTTCCACTCGAACAGCCTGATCGACAAGGAAAATTATTCTGCTGACGTGTCAGTCGTTTTCTCAAAGTACATACGTGAGTTCGTTGAATGGTTAGGTAAGGCTAAAGAAAGGTCTCTACTTGGGCTTCAGCTAGAGAGTGCCAATCTATCGTTTGAATTTGGTGATCAGATGGCAACCATTGACTATGGTAAACCTCCGAAACCAACAGATCATAGCGTGATCGGGAGGGTTAAGGGATTAACGGAAAAGGATCTGACAGTTGAGGTTATTGGGCAGCCGAAGAAAGGATTGGTCCTTGAACAACAGGAAGGTTTTAACAAAAGTGAAATGGCTGATGCATATGTTCACCGGACGTTTCTTGAGATTTCTTATCAGGTCAGAAAGAAATCACATTTTTTGAAAGGCGAGTCTTACTTTGTCAGTGGCAGACCTGCGCCTGAACATGAGATCTCTCAATACATAGAAAACCTAGAGACGGCTAAAGAACAACAGCAACAGCTTTTCACCGGCAATAATTTGGAAAAATAAGTGGTGGTAATTCCACTAATGATAATGGCGGCTAAATTCTAGGTATATGCCAACTGCAACGACGCATAATGCTAGATCAAAACTATTTCTTAGTATGTATTGCTGATTTCGCTCGATGATTAATGAGATGAAATCAGAGGTGCGGATATATCTACTGCGTGCATCACTATGTTGAAGATTACTATCTAGTCTTAGTGGGGCTTCTCTGGCGCCTGATTCTTCATGAGGTATTAGCTCGAATCCATACCTCTGGCTAAGAGTGACTAGGTCGGGTATGGGTGATCTACAGGTGGTGCGGAATACAGAGATTGGAGTGCGGAAGTAATCTAGCAACGTTCTTACAAATGCAAAGTCATTTACGTGCACCAGTTGTACCTGCCTTGTCTTACCAAGGAGGTGCATAGGGTTTATAGGTTCGAATTCAATGAGCGAATCAAAGGGAGCAATACCGTTTTGTTTAACGACATCTAGAATCCGAGCCCAGCTTTCGTCATTGACACGAGAGATAAATTCTAGAGGGTCGTCTCTTCCTTTTATTGAAGTCTTTTCTCCTTTCTTTCTTCCATACTCCATTCTGGAGCCGATGGAAATAACAGTACGTTCTATACTCCAAACAGTTTCAGGGCTCAAATTTAAATAAGAACCGGCATGCTGGAAGTTCTTGCCAATTGAAACCAATCTCAGAAGTTTAAACGTATCCAGAAGCTGTAATTGCTCATATTTTGATGAGTTAGCTGTATTTAGAGTGTTGCACTCAAGTGGTTCAGGCTTGATCAGCTCATCAGTATTGAAGGTCGCGTTAAGATCAAGATTTGTGGGATCTTGAGGAACAAGCGCATCTGACCAAAATGGGATGATATGTATATAGCTTCTAAAGGTTGTTCTTGGGGATGCGTGGCCCATTAAGCGTGCCAACGCCATTGCTGACCTTCGACATGGTTCGTGGTGATTTCCCAACAGGATTTCCCTAATCACTTGAGGGTTTGCTGTAGGAGGAAATATTCCTGAAGGCAAGTGCTCAATTATATCCAACAATGCTCCGGTGACGATATTTGCAAAGGAGTGACGATTGTCATGAAACACGCATTCTTCGTTTTGCGTCACTTGTTTTAGCATTCGATTTAATCTTTGAGCTATCCGGGATAGGTGAGGAGTGATTGGGGGTAGCCTTACAGCAGTGTCTGGTTGAATAAAAAGTAAAGGACCGTTTGTACGCTCGCCGATACAGCTATCGTAGTTACTAAGCACTTTTTGGATTACCCATATCTCTTTACTGGTTAACTCGAAGAGCAGGGGAACTACACGACGTGAGCTGAAGGTTTTTAAATCCCTGTATTTATTCCTGCGAACGAAGATGACTGGTTGGAAGCCATCTTGTGGTAGACATATATCTTCGCGTAATAGCCCTGCGGCTTCCATTAGTCTGAGCCCATATCGATAACTGCATATTTGGATAAAAGCAGCATATAGCTCTTCATCATCTACACTTTCCTGCTCTGGGATCAGGCTTGAAATTGTAGCTAAATGGTCGGATTCCAAAATGAACCCAGGACGAACTGAACGGGCTGATATTGGTATGTCAATTTCGTCCCAAAGTGGAGGCGTGATACCTAGTGATGTGCTCCACTGGATGAAATTGCTCAAGACTATATAAAAATCTTCATTATTCTTTTTCTTTTTTCTGTACTCAAAGCAAGATTGATAGAAAGCAGTGATCTCTTCTTCATCCATTAGCATCAAGTCAGTGTTATAACCAAGTTCTTGGACAACATTACTCATTAATCCCCAATACTTTTTGATTGTGCTCTCTTTTAGATCTTTTGGGGTACGCAGATTGCCCCGACGTAGGCGATCTTCAAACCATTCAGAAACCAATAACACAGAGGAACTAACTTTGCCTGACCATTTTTTGCTTAGGCTTTTAACCGCTTTAGCAATGTTTGCAGAGTTATTACCAGGAATTGATTTTTTAACAGCTGAATAAAAGGTGAGTGCATTTGTATAAAGTTCTTTATCATCATTATCCGCGGAAGCGGTTCTGCCTTTCGGAAGGGATCTAAGTTTATTGAAATTTAAGTGAGTATCCTGTGCGTCGTTTCTTTTAGATCCATCAGCAAGGAGATACCGCTCTTCCTTCATAGTTTTTGCCCAGTTGACCACGCTAAAACTGGTGGATATCACACGTCCTGAAAGCTCGCCACATAAAATGCCTGGTAGATGAACTAAATTACTTTGATCCATGATGCGACAAAGTACATAGATTAGCTCTTTGGGTGTGGAGCAAGAAAATGATAGGGGCTTATAGGAAGAGATAAACTTTACTAATGGCGTTAAGTGTTTCGGAATTTTATCTCCAAGTTGAATTACCTTTTTGCGATCAATGGCAGCGCTGATGAATTGAGCTGCAAGGGAAGAAATTCTTTTTTGGATTGCCGGATCATAGGCTGCGCCTAGTTCTGGATGTTCGGTATATCGTAAGTAATAGTCAGCCCCATGCCGGATGAGTGCAAAACCCTTGTTACACATCACATCGTGCAGAAATCTGGGGGAGCAAATACGTGATTCTAAGCAGAGTAGAATCGAGGCTGTAATCAGACCGTCTGTCTGACTGATTTTACTGATATGAAAGCTAGTATCCTGATCAGTTTGGCAGCACTTAATTAGAATTTCCCGTAGTTGATCAGCGAGTTCACATGCATGGACAGCGATCGGTGTGGTTAAGCTAATCCCTGATTCAGGGATTCGGTATCGTTTTGACGCATGAACCTTCTTCGCTTTTGTAAGGCTAACACCTTCTAAAATTTTGATTAAATGTTGGTATCGCAACCCCGCTCTAGGCTGCGGAGTACCATTGCTCTTGAATAGCATGATTTTGGTGAGTTCATCTGTATGTTCACTTTCAATATCTTTGAAACTAATACCTTGGTTATCTAGGTATAGGCGAAGATCCAGATTGGCTCTTTTTATTGCTTTGACTGCGGATTTGCTGCGTTCAGTTTTTCTAAGCGCTATACCAAATTTTTTATTAGTTAGACTGGCTGGGTTAATGCTGGAATTAATTTGGATATCGCAGAGCTGAGGCTGGGAAAAATTAAGGTGTTTAAAAGCGCGCTCAAGATGGTCTATATATTTTTCTTTATCCTCTTTCCATGAGCGGCAGGAATAATCGCTGTACGTTTCCACGTCGCGTTCAGCATGACCACACCAGCCTTCAATCACCTCAGCGTCGACTCCAGACCTTGTGAGAAATTGGACAAAGCGGTGGCGCAAAATGTTAGCTGGGAGGGGGCAGTTGAATAGATCAATTTCTGCGAGGGAGCTAGCAGATACCCTATACCAGTCCAGTCTAGGCGATAAAAAGAAGAAAAAAGGAAGAACGTCAGATTGCTCACATTTTGAGAGCTTTATGATCTCCTTTGAAAGGCTTGGAGCCAGTGTTTGGTTGAGCCGAGAAAAACGCTTTAAATGTTCGAGATATCTTTCAATCACCTGTATCACAGAGGGACATAGTGGGCACAGGCGCCCTGTGTGGGTATGCCCGTCATTTTTATCTTCGATGTAAACGAAGCCTTCTGAAAGGTTAAAGAAAAGAGGGGATTCAAAGGGATCTATTACAGGTCTTGATCCCGTAGCAGCAAACAAGGAGGTAACTATATAAGCGGTTACTTGGTTGTGATGCAAGATGGGATCAGATAGCGCCGACTGATCGATTTTAGTATTGGCTGTAGTTACGGCCTCACGAAATATTTCATCATTCAGATCTAGTCGACTGCCCAGGCAGATAGATGAAGAGGAATGAAGTGATGATTCAAGTTGTAGTTGATGGGCTGCTTCTGCTTCCTCGCCCGTAATTGATAAATAAGCAGATGAACCAGGCTGTGCACTTCGCGGATGTGATGTGATTAATTTAACAAATGTAGGATTGTTGGTTTCTTCAAAAATGTTCTGTTGCCAATGCTTTCCAAGTAATGCAGGTGAGAGTCTGGACAATTCTTTAGGGATATTATTTATCCACCAGGAGCGAAAGTTTTCTGAGCTGGTTTGGTCCCAAAAATCCTTAATGGTATTTAGTTGAAAGATTTTATTGGTTCGTGCTTTGATTATTTTGAGAGCATTGGACAGCGAATCGGGTAGCAAAAGCCGATAAGACTCTGAGCATGGACGAACCCAGCTTTCAAACTGAGGCTCAATATTTTTAGAATTGTGCCTTTGGGGTGCTAGCCGGTGAAGGTGAGTAAGATCATTCGAGATACTCCATTCATGCTGTACTTCATCTGTAATTTGGATTGCTTCAGAACGAACCGGTGAACGGGATAGCCAGAGTGATAACCAACAAATGATGCCTGCTGCCTGAGAATTTCTTTCTTCGCTCACTAACAGCTCTGAAATCCAGCGTCGAAGTACTGGTGTTTCATGTGGTAGAGGTTGATCCATTGTCCACTTCAGAAAGTGCTTTTCTTCGGTTGTTTGCATGAGCACCGAATTTTCTGAAAGTACTTTGTCGCCACCACTGATCAGATTGCGTTGGTCATCCGGGTGTTGGGAGAAGGGAATAAGATCAAGCTGTTCGTGTAAGGAGGAGCTAGTAAGGTCTTCCTCATTGGAGTCATAGATCGTGGAATCCCAATCGATAGGTTTTTCATTGCACTTGTTCGTGAATTTGAAATTTGGGCGTTCAAGACTTCCAGCTTTACCAGTGCTGTTGATTTCTTTAGTTATCCCCTGAGCAACATTTGTTATTGAAGTGATAAATTCTGCTGGTGCGTCATCGTTAGGAATGTGTTTGGCTGCGTAAACTAGAGCATTGGAGAATTGTTCGAAGTCACAGTCCACCCCTCGAGTTAAAACCTTAAAGTTTTTCTGAAGCTGAGCAAATCCTTTGAACTGTTTATTGCGGTCCCTTTGATCATTTCTGGGGAAAAGCTGGCTTGAGAGTCTTTGAATGTAGTAGTCGCAACTATAATTTTTGTGTATCAAACGGTTAAGGTTCTGGACAATCAGCCACAGCTTGAACTGTGTATAGAAGCTTGATAGTTCCTCAGTGACTTCTTTAGGCGTTGATTGGGTAACTAAAGCGATCAAGTAAAGCGATTGAAGTTGGTTTTTGTATTCTTTACGGACGTCTGAGACGCTGCCGATAGAATGATAAGTGGGCTGCGATGACGAAATGTAAGTGGAGATGAATTCTTCGAGAATTTGTGCAGCCTGGTTATCAGACCACTGATCAAGAGTTTTTAAGGTTTTTTCTGAGCTAAGGAACTCGATTATATTGCCGAGAGGCGAATACTTGTAATGATCGAGGTTAAAGGAGAGATAGATAGCGTTGAGCTCTTCTTGCAATCCAACGGATTCAGCCCAATTGGCTATATCGGTATATCCAGCTCGTTGCCTTAAGGTCATAGATTCGCCGAGCCGATTCGATTCAGTGTGACAATCCGTATCCACATCAATATCCCTTAAATGCCATAAACCTCTGTTTGAATATTGAACAATTTAGATGGATTTCTTACTAAATACAACTTTTAAAGTATTTTAATATGTAAATATACATATCTATTTTGTCACTCTCATAACCAAGGTCGTTGGTTCAAATCCAGCCCCCGCTACCAGATTCAAAATAAAAAAGGTCATCCAACGGATGGCCTTTTTTATTTTCTGCCAGCAGCGCTGTATTTGTTCCTTTAATCCCTTGGTTCAGCGATTGCGCAGCAATCACAATCGAGCGCGTCAGCGCGAAGCCCGAAGGGTGGTTGCAGCCAAAAGCTGCAACCAATAAATCCAGCCCTTAACTCAATATTAAAAAAGATCATGCATCTATCAAGAACGGATGGCCTTTTTTATTTTCTGCCAGCAGTGCCGAATTTGTTCCTTTAATTCATTTGGTTCAACGATTGCGCAGCGATCATCGCCGAGCACGAAGTGCGAAGCCCGTCAGGGTTGTTGCAGCCCTAAGCTGCAACAAGCAAATCCAGCCCCAATCAACACCTTAAAAGGTCATACATCTACCAAGTCTAGGATGGCCTTTTTTATTTTCTGCCCGCAGCGCTGTATTTGTTCCTTTAATTCCTTGGTTCAGCGATTGCGCAGCAATCACAATCGAGCGCCTTTAGCGCGAAGCCCGAAGGGTGGTTGCAGCCAAAAGCTGCAACCAATAAATCCAGCCCCATTGAATCAAACTCCTACACCTTTCCTGAACAGCTTCTCCTAGCCTCAATAAAATAACTCCTGCATAGAGCGGTCCTCAGCTTTGGCGCGGCTATTGCTTCAAGTAAAAGCAATTAATTTAAAAGTAATAACCGAGTATGCTTTTATTTGAGTGATTCATGCCAGCAAAGGAGTTAGGCCCATGAACCCAGTTGTTGATAGTGTTACTGCCCGTATATGTGAGCGAAGCAAACACACTCGTGATTCTTATCTGCAGCAAATGAAAAAGGCTGAGGATGATGGCGTACACAGATCCAGACTCTCTTGCGGTAATTTGGCACATGGTTTTGCAGCCTGTGGAGATACAGACAAGCAAGCCCTCAAACTCAGCAACTCTGTGAATGTTGCTATTGTTAATGCTTATAACGACATGCTGTCGGCTCACCAGCCTTTTGAAACATACCCTGATACCATTAGGAAAGCTGTTCGTGAAATGGGCTCTGTAGCTCAGGTTGCAGCAGGAGTGCCTGCAATGTGCGATGGGGTTACCCAAGGGCAGCCGGGCATGGATCTAAGTCTGTTTAGCCGTGATGTAATTGCTATGTCTACGGCCATTGGCCTTTCTCATAATATGTTTGATGCTGCACTTTATCTGGGAGTGTGCGACAAAATTGTGCCTGGGTTGATGATTGGCGCTTTACGCTTTGGTCATCTGCCCACTGTATTTGTACCAGCGGGTCCAATGCCTAGCGGGCTGCCAAACAAAGAAAAAGCCAGGATCAGGCAGCTGTTTGCGGAAGGTAAGATTGGTAGAAAAGAACTCTTAGAGTGTGAATCTGATTCTTATCACAGTGCGGGTACTTGCACATTCTATGGAACAGCTAATACAAATCAGATGCTCATGGAAGTGATGGGGCTGCATTTGCCTGGTGGCACTTTTGTAAACCCTGAGACGCCTCTTAGAGAAGCTTTGACAAGAGAGGCTGCGCAGAGAGCCGTTAAGCTGACAGCATCGAATGGCCGTTTTACGCCTTTGTATGAAATAGTCAATGAGCGCTCAATAGTAAATGCAATTGTTGCCCTCCTGGCTACCGGTGGCTCCACTAACCACACCATGCATATTGTCGCTATTGCCCGTGCTGCCGGAATAATTATCAACTGGGATGACTTTTCGGAACTGTCTTCTGTTGTGCCTTTATTGGCGAGGGTTTACCCAAATGGTAATGCAGATATTAACCACTTCCATGCTGCTGGGGGGGTAGGATTTTTGATCTCTGAATTACTGAATTCAGGATATTTGCATGAAAATGTAATGACCATCATGGGCGAAGGCTTATCAAGGTATATGCAGGAACCGTTCTTGCAGGAGGGCAAACTTGATTGGAAAGAGTCGACTAAATCTTCCCTCGATACGGCTGTTTTAGCTCCGGTTACAGACGCCTTTCGTGCAGATGGCGGGCTGAAAGTTTTAGAAGGCAATCTGGGCCGTGGTGTGATTAAAACTTCTGCGGTTGCAGAGGAACACCTGGTTGTTGAAGCGCCTGCCGTCGTTTTTGAAGATCAGGAGGACTTTGCCGATGCTTTTAAACGCGGGGATCTGGATAAAGACTTTGTCGCGGTATTAAGGTATCAGGGGCCAAAAGCGATAGGCATGCCTGAACTGCATAAGTTAACCCCTTATCTAGGCGTTCTGCAGGATAGAGGCTTCAAGGTGGCTTTAGTAACGGATGGTCGAATGTCTGGCGCCTCGGGTAAAGTCCCCGCAGCTATCCATGTCTGGCCAGAAGCTTTAGAAGGTGGAGCGCTGTCCAAAATTCAGGACGGTGACCTGATCAGGCTGGATGGTCTAGAAGGATCGCTGATGCTAGTGGCTGAGAATGATGAATGGCTATCACGCAGTGTTGAATCCGGTGGGGTTCCGATGGAAAACAATATGGCGATGGGCAGAGAGTTGTTTTCTGCTTTTCGTAATCAAGTTGGTTGTGCTGAAGAGGGTGCATCTGTATTCGATTTTTCAGCTATAAATGGATGATAGCCAGATTGATAAAATGCTGAACAGATGTGTACGGATATTTATCGGACTAATTCTGCCCGAGCATTTTCACAGTTTCTTGAGCTAGTTTTTTGATGCCACTCCAATCTTTCTCTTCAATCAGACTTCTTGGAGCTAACCAGGATCCGCCAACACACATAAAGTTTTTAAGCTGTAGATAGTCTTTAGCATTATCGAGACTGATGCCTCCCGTTGGGCATAATTTTATGTCGCCAAAAGGTCCTGA
>JASBRM010000326.1 GCA_030149405.1 Neptuniibacter sp.
TTGACGATCAGATGGGGAGTTTTCCAGTACCCATTTAACATCGTCGATGAAGCCCATACGTAGCATTTCATCGGCTTCATCCAGCACCAGAGCTTGCAGGTTATCCAGCTTCAGAGTGCCACGGCGCATATGATCCATAACTCGACCTGGAGTACCTACAACAACCTGAGCGCCACGTTTTAACTGACGCAGTTGGGCATCATATGGCTGACCACCGTAAATAGGCAGCACGTGAAAGTCTTTTAGTTTACGCGCATAAGTCTGGCAGGCCTCAGCCACCTGAATAGCAAGTTCACGTGTAGGAGCAAGAATCAGTAGCTGGGTTTCACGTTTCTTCAGATTTAATCTTGAAAGTAGAGGCAGTGAAAATGCAGCAGTTTTACCTGTACCCGTCTGAGCAATGCCCAGAAGGTCTCTTCCTTCTAACAGATGTGGAATACTGGCCGCCTGAATCGGGGATGGAGTTTCGTAGCCGATCTCATCGAGTACTTCTAAAACGGGAGTAGCAAGGCCTAGTTCAGCAAATGACAGCTGATCATCTGAATTCATGTGTACGTGATTACCTATCTGGAATAGGGCAGTGCTGTATCGCCTTTGATACAGGAGTTGTCTGCGCCGGTGGGAAAGCGGGCATTATACACGTCACACCACGGTGAACAAGAAGTGAGCACCTTTTTTTACGGATTTGTAATATCGGGAGTCAGAATTTATGAAGCAATAAACTCAGTAAAAATCAGCCTTCCAGAATATTGGCCAGCAATTTTTTAACCGTTGCGGGTTCGAAGGGTTTGTCCGTCATTGCGTTTACACCTGCTTTGGCTACATTGCTTAAATGTGCCTGATTCGCTTCACTGGAAACCATCAGAATAGGTAGGTGTGAATAGTCAGATGAGGAACGAATCGTCTTGGTCAGCTCCAGTCCATTCACCTCGGGCATATTGTAGTCGGTAATGATCAGGTCAAAACCCTCAGGTAATAAGGTAATGGCTTCAGAGCCGTCGGCGGCTTCGGTGATGTGCTCAATGCTAAGATTTTCCAGAACCTTTCGAATCACTTTTCTGGCCATTCGGCTGTCGTCAACGAGCAGTACTCTTAATGAGGTGACATCGTAGTATTCAAGCTCCAGATCATCAGATGAGAGAAGATCCAGAGTTGAGTTTAGAGCCGTCACAAGATGTTGGTGCCCAAAGGGTTTTGGCAGTATTGCAACGACACCGGATTGTTTGAATTGATCCAGTTCACTATGGCGGGTTTCACTGGAAATAAGCATAAAAGGCAGATCACTGGTTTCCGGATTAGCTCTTATGCCACTGAGCAGATCCATAGCTGAGCCATCCGGGAAATAAAGAGCACTGATCACCAGATCGGGTTTGATGGCAGCAATGCGCTTTTGGGCTTCTTCTACCGAACTGGCTTCATCAATGTTTTCTACTTGTTCTTCACACAGCTCATTACGGATGATTTTCCTCTGCACGGCAGAGGGTTCAACCAGCAGAATGTTGAGATCAGACGAAGCAAGTTCAGACATAAAAAGTACCAGCCATAGTTTACTCCACAATATACATTCAATGCTTTTAGACGCAAGTGACTTAGGTTAATAAATACTAAGGTTCATAACGGATCAATCATCCATGGATAATGGGCTGGATGATGTTGTTGATCATAGCGCGCTTAAACAGACAGACGCTGCTGAAAAACTTGTCTAGAATGACAAAAAAACGCCTACTTGAGGAAGTCTTATGAAACAACTGTTGGTATCTCTGTTAATCCTGTTCAGTACCGTTTCAGTGGCTGAAACATCTCTGTGGAAGATCAGTAAGGGCGGAAATTATCTCTACCTTGCCGGCACAGTGCACTTGTTATCCGCTAAAGATCTGCCATTTCCAACTGCTTTTGACCGGGCGTATGACGATGCAGACTTGCTTGCCTTTGAAACAGATATTTCACAGTTGGATGACCCGGCTATCCAGTTCAGGCTTATGTCTTCTCTGGCATACACAGACGGCACCTTTCTGAATCAGAAAATCTCAAGCCAACTCTATCAAAAGTTAAATGATTATTTGATAAGCCGCGGATTGATGCCGAATATGTTTCTGAGTATGAAGCCTTCGGGTGTCATGATGACGATGCTATCCATAGAGTTTAAACGCTTAGGGATCACGCAGGAGGGAGCAGATAGCTTTTACTTCCGCCGCGCGCAAAGGGAGGGCAAAGCCGTGGTGAGCCTGGAATCTGTTTCCGATCACCTGAGTTTTATCGCGACAATGGGTGAGGGTAATGAAGAGAAGTTCTTACAACAGACCCTTGATGATGTTTCTCAGATAGAACCCATGATGGATGAGATTGTACGCAGCTGGAAAAAGGGTGATGACCAGGCTCTGGAAAAACTGGTGGTAGAAGATATGAGGATAAATTATCCCAGGCTGTATAAATCTCTGTTAGTTGATCGTAACCTGAATTGGTTACCCATCCTGCGACAGATGTCGGAAACTCAGGAAGTCGAGATGGTCCTCGTCGGCGCTGCTCATGTGATAGGCCGTGATGGCTTACTGAACATGTTGCAGCAACAGGGTTTTACTATCCAGAAAATGTAAAGAGGTACGTAACGACGTTATGTTAGGAACGCGTGTAATCATGCTGGGAATGAACCAGTTTCCTGGAGAAGAGGACAATCAAAACGAAGCAGAAGTGATCGCAGTAGCTAATCATGAAATCCCGATGTTTTGGTTACTACTTTTTGCTGCTTCAGATATTCAGTTAATTGAAACTCAGGGCATGGCTCAGGATGCTTTGGAGAGCACGTCCACAAAAAACTATCCTATTCTGATTGCTCGTAAAGAGGATGCGTTTGAGCAACTTTGCGCTCGAAAAAACGTGCTTGCTTTAGCTATTTCCGACAGTGATGCTCAACTCATGGAACGCTGGCTTACCCATCTGCAGCAAACTGAGTTTCCTGTTCTTGCGCTTGATACCTACGAGCTTTGGAACAACATGGATGATCCCGAACAACTTTATCCTGATCTGGAAAACCTGCTTAACATTCTTCGTGATTCTTTGGATGTTGAAGGTAAAACTGCAGATGCTGCTTTTGCACAAATAAAACAAACCGGAAAGTGGCAAGAGAACAACTCAATTGCGTTAGCGGGATTTGGATGGTGAAAAAAAACCGCCGCAGTAAGAGGCTGCTTTAGGCATAACCTACGCAGCATTTGCGACGGTGTTCAGGAAGGTTGTAAATAGTATAAACAAAAATGATCAGAAGTGGCTAGCCAGAACCTTAAGCCGTTACCCAGATCACTTCAGCATCCTCTTCACTGGTGGAAACCAGCGCGTGACCCATTTCACAGTCGTAGTATGCAGAGTCGCCAGAAAACAGTTCTATGGGTTCATAAAACTCTGTATACAAAGACACTGTTCCGCGCAGCACAAACAGAAACTCTTCACCTTCATGGCGCACCCAATCGGAATACTCTTCAAAGCTTCTGGCTCTGACTGTCGTCCGGTACGGGATCATTTTTTTTGTACTTAACTGTGTAGCCAGCAGTTCGTGTTCATAGGTCGGAGTCGGGTACGGCTGACCTTCACCCCCACGAGTGATATCCCTGCGGCCACCGGCGCCTGCTGTGCTTCTCGGTGCCGTAAAGAGCTGAGGCATATCGATCCCCAAGCCTTTGACTAGTTTGTTGACCGCACTGAAGGTGGGGGAGATCTGTTCGTTTTCAATTTTAGAAAGGGTTGAGCGTGCGAGTCCAGTCAGCTTACTTGCTTCTTCGAGAGTCAGGTTCTGGCTCAGTCGGATCTCTTTCACCCGTTTTCCTAATTGCATGGGCTCAACGGTAGCTTCACTGATACCGTTACGCTGAATGCCCAGCTTTTCTTTTTCCTCTCTAAGAAAATGCGGTTCGTCCGACATTAATCAACTCCTGATCGTTGGCTCTGTAACACAGTATACATGCTTGCAGTTCAGTAATTTAGTAGCAGCAAAATTAATTCTTAACGCTCAATCTGATCTTGCTGGATCAATTGCTGAATCTTAGATCTGATCCTTATGGCACGTTCTGCAGTGGTGGGATGAGAAATGGATTGACCATGAGTAATAGTCGATGGATGCAGCCTTGCCATCTGTCGCCATACTTCATCAATTCCCTGTATGGGGTATCCTGCGTTTTGCATTAAACGCAGTGCTTCCAGATCGGCTTCAGTTTCAAAAGACTGACTGTAGAGATTTGCGCCAATACCTGTTGCAATCAATGGAGATGGGAAACCGGCACCTGCGAGTATCAGGTCGATCGCTGTACCAATCGTGCCGTTGTTGAGCTTTTTAGGTATATGGTTCAGGGTATTATGAGCCAGTTCATGAGCAATGATAAAAGCCAGTTGTTCATCTTTTTGCAGAAACCGCATCAGGCCCGCAGTAATGATAATCCGGCTGCCGTCGGCATAGCCATTGACCGCATCGGAGGCGCTTAAAACCACGGCATAATCGCAGATGAGCTCAGGTGATATTGTTACGGTCAGTGATTTCCCCTGACGGATTAACTGCAATTCAATATCAGCGCCTTTAACCATAGCTGTATTAAGTTGCTTTATGGCATGAGCAGTCTTGTTATCAGGAATGTTCTCATGGTTGATCATTTTGATCTGATCACCGGGAAAGAGTTTATCTTTAGAGGGGCCTGAATCCAGTACATCCAGAACCTGAACATATTCAGACTTGCCATAAAGCTCTGTTGCTGCAGTAAGCTGTTCTTGTGGGTATTCGCTGCTTTTATGCAGAAAAATGCCTGCACTGTAGCGGGTGCGTTTGCCGCAATCATCAACTGCATTTTTTAACAATGGGCGTGCTACTTCTGCCAGACGCTTGTTCAGATCGGACTGATATTTAAACGCCTGCTGAAATTGTATATTGCGCTCTTGTTGCAGGCTTTCTTTAGGTAACTCTTCAATGGAGATATCGGGTGTTGCACAGGCTGTTAAAAGCAATATAGATGCAGCAACAGATAATCTCATTGAATGTTGCGAAAGCTTTAGCATAAACAGCTGGATTCCGGTCCTTAAAGAATATCTGGGAATGGGAAGTCGTCTTCCATCATTCTGGGGTGTTGAGTGACATTGATGGCGTGTTCTAAATCAGAACCTTCGCGCATGGCATTGATCAGAACCGATAACACAAAAGTAATGGCGTAATACTCATGTTGATCGCTGAGGAAGGGCAAACTGATATCTTCATGGGCCATTTTATTCAGTCGAGCAGCGAGTTGCGCAGCTTCGGCTTCATCAAGGCCCTCATCAAGGTCATGAGTAAGGCCGTAGATTTCATTGGGTAGCTGTTCGTAAAAGTAGTTATCAATTTTTAGGATCAGTTTGACCAGAACCGCATGCTCTTTGGCTTCGCTTAGGAATGGCAAAGTGATTTTTTCATTCAGTCGTTGAGCAATGGCAACACTCTCTTCATTACTAAGACGATGACGGGCAGAGCGTTTAGAGAAGAAATCTTTTAAGATTTTTTCGTATTGTTTGTCGCTGATAGAAATACTTGTCATCAATAATTCTCTTTAATTTTTGCTGCAGAAAGTAATCAGATTTTAGGCTAGTTTTCTGGCTGCGGATAGTGCCGAGTTTATGGCTGATTTCATAATTATTTGGATCTGAGGCATGATCAGGGTTTTGATTGCACTTGGAATCAATACAGAAACAAAATGAACTTTTCAGGTCTTCATTTGATGAAAAATATAGTTGTTTTTTGTGGCTCTAAAATTGGGAATGATCCCGAGCTCGCATGTTTGACAGCAGAGTTTGGCAGGATCTTGGCCGAACAAGGATATGCTGTAGTTTATGGTGGAGCGAACTCCGGTTTGATGGGAGTAATGGCGGATACTGTTTTAAAACATAACGGCAAAATGATTGGCATCATGCCAACTGTTTTAGAGGGGCAGGAACGGGTTCATCCAAGACTAAGTGAGTTAATCGAAGTGATCGATATGGCGACTAGAAAAACGGCAATGATAGAAACAGGTGATGCTTTTGTTGCTTTACCGGGTGGCACAGGTACTCTGGATGAACTATTCGAAGTATTTACCTTGTCTCAAATTGGCGAACATTACAAACCCTGCGCAGTTCTAAACCTTAAAGGTTATTTTGATCCACTCCTGACGTTCTTAAAACAGGCCTGTGATCAAGGCTTTCTTCACTCTGACTATTTTGACATGCTGATCGTTGATGACGATCCAGAGTGTCTGTTAGAAAAGCTCATTCACTTTCAACATCCGCATCTCAAGTAATTGTTATATAGATCGGAATTTATATAAGGAAATAATTTATTAGAACATTTGCATTAATTGTAATTCTTAATCTAGTCTTCTGACAGTGTTGTCATTGATTGATGAAAAATTGTCAGCGTGAAGAATAAGAATGGTGAGTGTGCGAGTGAATTTGCACACTGTCGAATAGGCTATTACTTGAACAGTTCAGTTAATATTTCAGCAGATCTGTCTGCAGTTCTGGAAGCGGTTCCGCAACCTGCTGCAGTGCTTTCATCTGACTATAAAATACTCGCGACCAAT
>JASBRM010000161.1 GCA_030149405.1 Neptuniibacter sp.
CATTACTGTGTTTAACCCCCTGAACAATGCAAAGCTTACGGTAATGTTCTTTACGCTTAAGCGCGAAGTTGATTGCCGCAACCACCGGTGCACACCCCAGGCCGCCAGTGACAATCAACAGATCTTTATCTCGCGCTAAAGCCAGCGGCCAGCCGCGCCCATAGGGGCCTCTTAAGCCAACGATATCATCGGCTTTCAACTGCGCCAGACCGCGTGTAACCCTGCCCACAATTCTGATGGTGTGGTCGATCACTCCCTCATCCAGAGGATCGGAAACAATGGAGATTGGCACTTCACCCACACCAAACAGGTAGAGCATATTGAACTGGCCCGGCATAAACTGGTACCGCAGCCTGTCCTCATGATTCTCCAACCGCAGACGCAGAGTAAAAATGGTTTCGGATTCTTTAATCACCTCCAGCACTCTGGCTGGCATAGGTTTCTGGAGAGAGTTCATTTCTTTTCCCCTCCAATCCGGTTTGCTTCGGCGACGAAATCAATTCCCGCAGGGCACCAACTGATGCATCGCCCACAGCCGGTACAACCGGAACGTTCATACTGTTCCTGCCAGCTATCCAGCTTATGAATCATCCATTGCTGGTAACGCTGTTTTACAGTTTTACGTACCTGAAAACCGGCCAGCTCGCCATGGGACTCACCAAAACAGCTGTCCCACTCCCGAACATGCTCACTGCTTTTGCCATCCAGAACCGGCTCTTCATGGTGACGATGGCAAAAACAGGTTGGGCAAACCATAGTGCAGTTACCACAGGCGAGACAGCGTTCTGCAATGTCATCCCATTGCGGATGTGCTCGATTTTGCTGTAGCTGATTCAATCCGATGGGTTGTAGCTGCCTCTGCTGGGATTCGATTACGGTTCTCTTCTGCTGTTGAGCCTGATTAAGCTGCTCAGGCAGAACTGTTTTCAGACTCAGCACCTGAATAACTTTTTCACCATAATCAGACCCCACTTCAATCAGGAATCCGTCTTCCAGCTCTGTAAGACAAAGATCAAACCCAGAGTCACAATCAGGACCATCCCCAGTGGAAGCACAAAAGCAGGTATTTGCGGCATGGCTGCAGTTTACGGCGATGATAAATAAACCCTTACGTTTCGCTTGATAGCCCGGATCGACAAACTCACCTTCAAGAAAATGTTGATCCTGTAATTTAAGCGCCGACAAATCACAGGCCTTTGCACCGATCACAGCAACCTTTTCAATCTGATGCTCGGGAATCACGAACTCTATACCGCCCTGCTCCGTTCTTTTCGCTTGCCACATCACTTCGCGGGAGGAAAAAAGCAGAGGTTTTATTGCCTGTGGACCATTGGCCCAGTGGAAGTAACGACCTGAATCGGTCTGTTCGAGTTGATAGCTACCCGGGTTTTGATTATCCGTTACGCCCTGCGGTAACTGTTCGACATTGTTTAACTCATCAAAAACAATGGCTCCGTCTCGGGATTGAGGGCCATAAACGCGATACCCCAGCTTCTCCAGCTGGGTGAATAAGGAAGGAAATTCTGATCGTTCTAAAAACAGAAGTGCGCCGGTATCCATAATGCTACTCCCTAGGGTTATCTCAAGAGTAGTCCAGTTAAAAGGTGAAGGTACCGAGTCAGATCAAAATTTGGTCTTTTTTACGCAATTTCATATTGTTAGGGCATAAAAAAACCGCAGACAATGCTGCGGTTTTCTATATTGAACCGAATCACTGTTAACGCAGTTCCAGCACATCCTGCATATCAAACAGGCCTGTGGATTTACCTTCTAACCATTTGCAGGCACGTACCGCACCTTTGGCAAAAGTCAGACGGTTGCTGGCTTTATGAGTGATCTCAATACGCTCACCTTCTGTAGCAAACAGAACGGTGTGATCACCTACAACATCACCGGCTCGAATTGTTTCAAAACCGATCTCGCCACGTGGACGTGCGCCTGTTTGACCTTCACGGCCATAAACAGCACATTCGTTCAGATCACGGCCCAGTGCATCAGCAACCACTTCTCCCATTCGCAGAGCTGTGCCTGATGGAGAATCCACTTTATGACGGTGGTGCGCTTCAATCACTTCAATATCGTAGTCGTCGTTACCCAGTGCTTTTGCAGCCACTTCTAGCAGTTTAAAGCACAGGTTTACACCCACACTCATGTTTGGCGCAAATACGATTGCAGTTTTTGCAGACTGTTCCTGTAGCACTGCTTTCTGCTCTTCAGTCAGGCCGGTTGTACCAATTACAACCTGCTTGCCATTAGCTGCACAGAATTCAACATTTTTCAGGGTTACTTCTGGCGCGGTGAAATCGATCAGGACATCAAAATCCGCTACGGCATCTGCCAGTGAACCAACAATGGCCACACCCAGTTTGCCAACGCCTGCTACTTCGCCTGCGTCTGCACCCAGCAGGGTACTGCCCGGCTCAACAATAGCGGCGCCAAGTTCAATGCCTTCTGCCATTTGAATTGCTTCAATATTGGCTTTACCCATGCGACCCGCTGCGCCGGTCACTGCAACTTTAATCATATTTAGTATTCCGCTTTACTTTTCTTTGTCGTGCAGGACATTCTGATCCATATCCAGTGCTGGTTTATCCACAAGAGGGTGACCCACTGATTTTGCTGGTACGCCAACTACCGTGGTATGCGAAGGTACTGAATCCAGAACCACACTGCCACCTCCGATTTTGGCGCCTTTACCAATCTCAATATTGCCGAAGATTTTCGCACCGGCTGCAATCATTACACCTTCACGAATCTTCGGATGGCGATCGCCGCACTCTTTACCTGTACCACCCAGAGTTACTGACTGCAGGATCGAAACATCGTCTTCGATGACACTGGTCTCACCCACAACAATACCGGTGGCGTGGTCAAACATTACACCCTGACCGATTTTCGCAGCCGGATGAATATCGACCTGCAATACGCTGCTGACACGGCTCTGAATGTATTGAGCCATACTCTTGCGGCCTTTATTCCACATGTAGTGAGCCACACGATATGCCTGAATGGCATGGAAACCTTTCAGGAACAGCAGAACGGTAGAGTGCTTTTCAATTGCCGGGTCACGGGTACGTACTGCCGCAATGTCTGCACATACAGATTCCACGATCTCCGGCGCATCACGAAATACTTCTTCAATCACCAGACGGAAGGTAACTGCAGGTACAGCATCATCATGCAGTTTGCGACTTAGCAGATAAGCCAGTGCCGAGCATAAGCTCTGATGCCCCAGAATATTAGCGTGATAAAAACCCGCTAATACCGGCTCCTCAAGTACTTCCTGTTCTGCTTCTGCTGTAATTTCGTCCCAAAGCCAGTTTGGGCATTCTGGTTTCTGGCTCATGCCATTTGCTCCCAGAGAATTAAGGGGCTGTGTAGCCCCTTAACTTTATGTCATATCTTCAAAAAACTTCTTAACTGAATCAAAGAAGCCATGCTTTTTCGGGCTGTGTTTGTGATTGCCCTGTTCCATCTCTTCATGGAATTCACGCAGCAGTTCTTTCTGGCGGCTGCTCAGATTCACCGGCGTTTCGATGACAACTTTAACCAGAAGATCACCCGTTGAGCCACCTCGTACTGGTGAAATGCCCTTGCCACGCAGGCGGAACATTTTGCCAGTTTGGGTTTCAGAAGGCACTTTCAGTTTAACCCGGCCATCCAGTGTTGGAACTTCCAGCTCACCACCCAAAGCGGCATCAACAAAGCTGATCGGCACTTCACAGTAC
>JASBRM010000163.1 GCA_030149405.1 Neptuniibacter sp.
CTACAGAGGGTGAACGTTTTGAAGTTGCTGTCATTGCAAATGTCATTGATCGCAGCAAAAAACATAGCCTAGCCAGTAATTCTGTAGGTAAAAAGGTTTACAAAAAAGCGAATTGTATGGGCTGTCATAAATGGCATGGCGGTGGCGGTGGCGGCTACGGTGGTGCTGCAGCGAACCTGCGTGAAACTCAACTAGATAGAGATCAAATCAAGTTCTTTGTTTCGTGTGGCATTCTGAATACCCGCATGCCATTCCATGGCCGTACAGCATATAAAAATGACTCAGTAGCCTGTTATGGAAAAACCCAAAAAGAGTTGGGTGAAGTGGCTGCACCACGAGCGAGGATTCTCTTGAGCGAAAGAGAAATGAACGCTGTGAGTGATTATGTATTTAATGTCATTAAAGCTAAGGGTGAACCAACGAAGGAAGAATGTTTTGACTTCTGGGGTGAAACATCACGAATGTGTAAAGCTATGAAATAGGAGTAATAGCCATGTTTAAGAAAACACTATTAGGGATGACTTTTTTACTGGCAGCTGAGGGTGCAACTGCTAGTGAACAGCCGGGTCAGGTACGAGACCTTTATGTTGGTATGCCTGTAGTTGAATTGACAGATAGCAAAGGTTATTTCTTTCGCTGTGCCGATGGTACTCAATTGGAAACGATTAAGAGTTACCAAAACTGTAAGGCGGATGAAGATGGCTTTGTGCAAGTCAACGTTACCTACAATGATGAAGTATCAGAATGGGGTGATGTAAATGATAAGTGGTTTGGGACAAAGCTAGCCGGACATCCGGTCTTGATTAACTCCTTTATCAACATCAAGGGTGAAATCGAAAGAATTGATGTACAGACCGATCCTAGCAGTCGCATGTACATGAAGAAAAAGTCTTTCTTACTCGGCAAGCGCATCAAGAATCAGTTCGGTGAAAATCACTGGATGTGTACTGAGCGCAAGCAGCAAAGCGAAGTGGAAGTAGGAGGCATGTTAATTGATGAGCTATGCCGCAAGGACTTCCATGGCTTCAGTGTGGTAACACATGTTGAGCTATTTTATAAACTCATCGACGGGGAGAAGCATTATACGAACTCAACCAAGTTCAGTATTCTAAGCACTTCTTAAGAGAACAGAGCCCCTTAGGGGCTCTTTTTTTAGGGCTTCATTGGTGTTGGCGTCAGCGGCACTATAGGCAAGTCTCGAAAGATCCAATCATCAATCCCTTCTCTGTACCAATAAAGATTCTGATAACCCATTTCTCTAGCTCTTTTAGCTGCATTCCAGGACATCCAGCAGTCTGTTCGACAGTAAAAAATCAATGGCTGTTTTTTGTCAGGAGATTGTTTTTTTAAGTGCGTGAGAAAATAGGTATGGGTTCTGGTATCGATATCTCCTAAACCTACATTAGGTAGCCATAGACTTGTGGGGATGCCTATATGTTCTTCTGTGTGGAAAAACATTCCTTCAAACCATGTAAGAGGGTACACATCGATTAACGTGGCCGGTTTACTTTGTTCCAGCCATTCCTTGATATCTAATGCCGATACGGTGTGAGCAAACTCAGCGGATTCAGGCACCGGGGAGCGGATATTGCTAATTCTGTATCCGTCGGCAGAGAAGTTATCGTCTAAGGGTTCAGCATATACCTCTGCTGTGCAGAGTAACGAGCAATGGCAGAGTAAAGATATTACGCTGCTTTTATTCAAAAATTGCATCTTCATACTTCGGGTATAAGTGAATGGCTGAGCGCGAAATTTCGTAGCGAATCATTTTCTGATTGTTCAAATGCGTGGGGATATCCGTTTCAATAATATCCATTATCTCCAAGCCCTCTGTGGCTGACGCCTTCATTAGTTGATCAAGCCAGGTTAGATAGGTCGAGGTGCTGGAAATAGCCGTTTCTGCTTGGGTTACCGGGCCATGGCCTGGGACTATTGTTTTCGCGTTAAGGAGTTTCAGCTTTTCTAGATCATTCAGCCACCAGGCAATTCCTGGAGTATGAGCGGTTGCAGGGGCTCGATTATGAAACACCAGATCTCCAGCGAATAATACGCCAGTGGTCTTATCAAAGAGCACTAAATCGGCGCCGCTATGGCCTGAAAAGGGTAGGATCGAAAGTTGATGTCCACCGAGCTCAAATTGCTTTTTAGTTATTTCTGAGGGCGGGGTCAGTTCGGTATCTCGCATCCAGATTCCTAAGGCTTCATAGTAGTTACTGCGAAAATGTTCTCCATGGCGGCCAATCTGCTGTGTCGTTTTTCCTAGGGCCTTAAGTGATGATTTTTCAAAGGCTGCGTTACCAAGAAAGTGATCTGGATGAAAATGACTATTGAGTACGAGACAAATGGGTTTTGAAGAGATGTTTTTAATAACCTTTAATAGTTCCTGTCCGTAAAGCTTGGAAGGCCCAGTATCAAAAACGACTGTACATTTTGCGGTAGTGATAAAGCCTGTGTTGGCAATATGCCCGCCATTAGAAGTATTAATCTCTTTATCGCTGCCTCGAAGAACATAAGTGTTTTCAGCGATCTTAATGGGCTTAAGAGAATAACTGATCTCTTGTGCAGCCAAAATTTGCGTGCTTAGAATTGAGAATAGTACTAAGGCGAATCTTGTCATTTACTCGAGCCTTTTCTTGGCTTTGTTACCCTTGCTATCCTCAAGTTCTACCAAGAAGAATTGATTATTCTGATCGGATGTCAAATTGAAACTAGGGTCTTGAGCAACAGCCGCAGTCATCTCTATTTCAGCCATAACTTCTTCTTTTTCATTCAACACCGTTAGATTATTCACATAAAACTCTTCAGTTCCGGCTTGTAGCCCGGTACTCATAGGGTGAATCGTCTTAAGTTTGATTCGAGTTGAGCTGCTTCTGGGTACTACATGGCTCTTGGTTGCTAAAAGGTTCTGCAAAGATGCCTGCTGATCACCTGATGGTGGTAACGCGCAGCCACCGCCAGATGCACGAATGAATACACCTCCAATGTGCCAGTTACCTTGTTTATCGAGCAGTGCTGCGCGTACAGGGGAAGCCTTTTCTAACTTAATCTTGGTGGAAAATCTGGGTTGTACTTGCTGGACAGGTTTAAACGTGAGGACATGAGAAATAGGATTGAAGTCTACGAAGACAATAATTTTTTCTATCTGCTCTGAAGGAAAGTCGATTGCATCAACGCGAATAGGAACTTGTGCGGAATTTTCCGCAAAATCCGGCCCAGACACTTTTATTCGATCATCGAAATAATAGGGTTTACCCTCCAGATGCTTTTCACTTACATATTCCCAGAAGGTTGATTTAAAAGGATCTTCAGCTGCGTTCAGCCATGCTGAAATAAAGCATGAGTTTATAATGAGTAGATACTTTAAAATCTTCAAAATATTTTTTCCTCGACACTATTTCGCTTCACCAAGCGTTGATCAGGCCCCGTAATTAGAAGCCTGAACAACAGTTAGGTGGTCTGCTGGAAGTCATCACACGGGCTACGGGCCTCATGCTTATATTTCACTAAGTATTTGATCCAGTTTTTGTCTGTAAGCTTCCTCGGGGATTACGCCATTCTTGTATAAATCCCTTAATGTGGAGAGCCGACTTTCTATTGTGGATGCCGGTGACTCTGTAACTTGAGCTTCTTCTAATTTGCGTATTCGAGCTTCAAGCTTTTCTGGCTGAGCTAATTGTTGCTTCTGATTTTCTGAGTAGTATTTTGCACTGGAATGTTCTTTCGGTTTTTGGGCTTCTACGAAATCATAATTTTTATTTAGATCAATACCGATCCAATCTGACCGTGTGTTTATCGCTTTTGCTCCAGGGAAAATCCCGAGGGCCCATTTGTGCTCACCTTCATCAGTAAAGCTACCCGTACTAAGCTTGAACTTACTTAGCTCAGCATTAGAGGCAAAGCGGCTGTTACTGACACTTGACCCAGAACGTAGATACTTACGTTGGAAGTCCACATGTACTTCGCCTAACAATAGATTCAGTTGATTATTTTTGATGAAAATGGAGCCGCTAGTTGAGAGTTTTTTTCCACCCAGGTAAGCGCTGCGCTGGTCAGAGATAGTGAACCTAATGATGTCATTTTCGGTGGCTGACGATAGGAGTTCGCTGACTGCATGAGCCAAAGCATCAATTTCTTTAGCGGTGAACACCTGTAGAGAACTACTGTCTGAGTTTGTAATTGAAAAAAAAGTATCTTGATTATCTTTCTGAATGACCACATGGCTCAAAATTTGAGCGACCTTTTTCGAATGAACGTTGTATGGGTGGTCAAAATTTCCATTAGTGACTTGGGCGGTATCTACATAATCACTTCCTTTCTGCCAGAGCGAATCAGAATGAGAGTGAGTTGCAGAAAGTGTTAAGAATAGTACCGGCAGTACTCTTTTTATTATTGATTTATTAGGCACATTAATTTCCTTCAAATATTTTATTTTATTGAAGCAAAGTGCAGGCCAAAGATAAGTATGTGCCTAGTGGTTGATGCATCCTATAGAACTTGAATTTAAGCCTTTATTATTTGTAGGAATGTGTTGCAGAAGTGACTCATATGCATCTATTAATGAGACATGTGTTGCACGCGAGGTGTTTTTTATTTTTGGAAAAGATGTTGGTTTAAATATTTAGTAAGTATGGAGGGGTTTTATATATGAATTTTATATATTGAAGTATCAATTGTATTTATAAGTGTTTTTTATTTGCTACAGGTGTTTTATATAAAAAATATAAATTCCTATGTGTTTATTTTATTAACTTTATGTTTCCTAATGGTTTTTTTTGTTTGTTCTTAAAGTTGGCACCTGCTGTGCTTTAACAGACCTGCTATTGGCACATGCCAAATGACAAACGAAAGAAAATAATTAAGGAAATGTCATTCATGAATTCTATAACAGCAACTTCACTTAGTATTTCTATTTTTGGAGCTATCGCCACTTGGATGGCGCTTAGCTTTATGTCTGGATTTGTCCTGATTTGGGCGATCTTCATCGCATGGGCTGCATTTGCAGCATTAGGCGGTGATAACACAGCATTCAAGAGCACGGTTATTTGTGGCTTGTTTGGTGTCTCTGTTGGATGGATTGGGGCTTATATGTTCCTGGCTCTGCCGTTTTCAGAAACAATAGGTGTTGCTTTGTGGGCTGCTATTGTTGTTGCTGTTACTGCATTTGCAGTGGTCTTTGCTTCAAACTTTTCATTTCTAGCGGCGGTGCCGGCTTCGGTGCTCTCGTATGCTGCTACTTTTGCTTATCTGCTTCAGACAGAAGGCAAGATGTCTATTACTACGCTGACTGCTTCATCATTTGAAAACCCGCTACTGATTATCTCATTGTCGGTTGTTCTAGGTGCTATTTTTGGCAAGCTCTCTACGGTCAGTGCTGCCAAAATTACTTGTGAGCAACAAGGTTGATAGAGCTCTTCGCTCCATGATGTTGTAAGACCTCACAGCATCATCCGCTGGTTATGGCGGCTTGCCCTGGACCTAGAAAAAGACAAGGTTCAGGGCTTTTTTGTCTGCTGATTACTTGTATAGGATTACTAGAGTGTATTTAGTGATTTGCTTCATTTAGAGAGTAGGTAGTCACATTTCCTTTTAGCATTTGAGGGATAAGCAATAGGTTTTTACTTTCCAAAAGCAAAAAATCAGCACTACCTTGTCCGAGTTCAAGTAAAGTTTTCACTTTTCCGTCTGGGAATGCTTGCAAGAGTTGCCCTTGCATCCAATCAGTGACTAAGAAACTCTTGTTGCTAAGTGGTGTTATACCATCCAAGTTTCCAATGGGAGATCCGTCTGAGAAGTCACGGATATCTTTATCAAGCATAGAAATAAGTAGAATATGGCCGGGTATATCGGTTTTCCAGCCTTCGGTTGGTATTCCCCAACTGCTAACTACAATCTGATTCTGATTGATATAGAGGCCATTAGGGTTCTCTAACCTTTCATCTTCCAGCCAAACCTCCAATTTGTCTTTATCGAGGCGATAGATGCGATTGGATGCTGTATCAGTAACATATACATCACCGTTTTCATTTATTGCTACATCATTTAAGAAGCTTTGATCGTCTGCTTTATATCTTCTCGTGATTTTTGCTTTCAGTATATCGATGATTAGTAACTCGTTAATATCGGTTACAAATAGGTTATTACCTAGCAATGCCATACCTTTGGGGGCATTAAGGCCATCAATCCATTTTAGCGTCTGAATATTCCCGTCTGGGGCAATGATCGAAATAAAGCCATTGCCATCGATAGCTGCTGGATCTCCATTCACGTTTGAGACATAAATTAATTCCTGCTGATTGTTGTATACAACTGATTCAGGTTGTTTTAATTCATTTACTGTCTCCCATTGTTTTGTCAGATGGATTTCTTCAGCCGTAGTTACTGTGCTGCCTAATGATATTAATAATGACAAACATAGGGTTTTGGTGGGCTTATGACTCATAAGAGGTCTCCGGGTTAACTTATTTTGGGGCATAAAAAAGGCACCCATAAGGATGCCAAAAGTCACCAGATTGAGGTGAAAGGGTGAGGATGAAAATCGATGTGGGGTTGGAGGGACGAAGGGGTTGTCCCTCCAATGAGACTTAGAAAGTTACTGAAGCCTCAACAATGAATCCATCCCATTCAGCTCCGCCAGCTGCGCCAAATGTAGCTGCGCCGCCACCAGAGAACTGTTCTTCTTCCTGCTTAACATATTC